>JBOHRZ010000107.1:0-8417 GCA_050732975.1 Gemmatimonadales bacterium | reverse complement strand
CCACAATCAGCGGCAACGAACCTTCTGGGCTCCGCATCAGGAAGGCGCCGTTCGAAGACAACCCACAGGCTACCGCTCCCCGCCCCGCTCCGCGATTAATCGCAGCGACTCCCGGCTCACGAAGATCTTCGCGGCGAACTGCTCGCCCCACCCAAGCGGCGTGACATCGCGGTACTCGCGGAGCGGGCCGCCGCCGTGCCCTTCCTCGAGCCGCTGTCGGAGCGACGCGCGGACGTTCGGGTCGGCCCCGCGATCGAGCAGCAGTCGCGTGAACAGCGCTTCGTCCGGTCGCCCCTTGCCGTAATTCACCCAGAAGTTGTGCTGGGAGACGACGGTCGAGAAGAGCGCGGTGTAGCCGCCGAAGCCGTCGGCATCGATCGCGGCCCGCGCATCGGGATCCATCCCGCGGTCGAGCAGCCACGCCGCGATCTCCAGTTCGTCGAAGTAGGCGGCGATGTGGAGCAGCGTGGTGCCGTGCACCGGCGTCCCCTGCGCGGTGTACGGATCGCGGGCAGACGCCGGCGCGAGCGGATAGATGTCGGCGATGTCGAAGGTGCGGGTGAGGAGACCGGGATCGCGGGCGAGGTGCGCTTCGAGGAGATCGATGCGGCCGCGATGCAGCGCCATCACCGGGGTGTCAGGCGGCTCGAAGCCGTGCTCGACATACATCTCGAGGATGCGATGTTTGGCTGCCGGCTTGCGGCTGTCGGTGCCGAGCAGGTGCTCCATCGTGTTGGTGTCGACGCCGTGGGGCCCGTCGATGCGAACACCGAGCGAAAAGAGAACGGCGGTACCCTCCACGTTCAGCGTGTACGCGGGACCGGTGAGCGCCCGCACGTCGAGCGGCGGTCGCCCGGCCATGTCGTAGATCATCCGCACGGTGTCGGACTTGCCGTGCAACGCGGCACGCCCGCCCGCCGATTGGAGGTCGGTGGCGCCCATCTCATGCAGCATCCGGATGATGTCGTCCCGGCCGAGGTTGGCAGCATACGTCATCGGCGGACCCCAGTTGCTGTTGGGACGGATCAGGACGTGCTCGTGGATCAACGCCGGATTACGGGTCACCAGGGTTCGAACGGTGTCGATATCGTCGCGCCAGATCGCATCGGCGAGCTGCACCGCGTGAGCCAGCCGCGTCCAGCTCGACGCCTGATAGCTCCGCGCCAGCACCAGTTGCGCGTCGGCGAGCTTCGCGTTCTCCGGCTGGATCTGGCCGGGATGGTACTCGCGCAACTCCGCGATCGCGCTGGCATTGCCATTGTGGAGGGCGCGAAGGAGTTCCTTCGCCTGGCGCTTGATCTGATCGAGGTCCGGACGGACCGGAAGACGGCGGGTGGACATGGCGAGCCTCCAATGAGCCCGTGGTCCGCTGGCGCCGGGCAAAGGAGGTTCGGCGATCATGTCCGAACGTCTGCAAGCTGCTCAGGTGGACTCAGTCCTGTCCGCGGACGGGGGGCGCCCTGCACGCCGGCGGGAAAGCTAGCGGCGGGGGATGGCGGGACTCAAGCGTCCGACTCGGCGACCGTCGCGCGCGCCAGGCTCCACTCACGAAGGGAACAACAAATCAAATCGGATCGGATCGGATAAAAGCGGATAGGACTCTGGGTGCGCTCCACGCGCGGCGAAGCCTCACTCGCACAGCGACGTTCACCGTGCCGGGAAGTCCGGTACCCAAGGCTCAATCAGATCTGATCCGATCTTGTCCGATTTGATCATCTTCGATCCGGTCCGTGGAGTTCTGCTCATCGGCGAGGATTGCCGCCGAGCCGCACGCCGCCGCGCCGCCCGCTGCCCTGCCCTCACAGCTTCGACAGATCGCTGGTCGCCACCCCGAAACAATGCGAATGCCCGTCGTCATCGGTGACGAAGAATTCGGTCTGGCCGTAGTCGCGATCGGTAATCTCGGAAACGGAATAGCCGAGTTCGGCGAGTCGTGTTCTCAACGCCTCGAGATCCGGCGGAGCCCAGTACAGGCCGATGCCGTGGAAATCCTCGGGCGCGATGGGTGACCCGGCGCGCTGATTGAGCCAGAAGTACAAGGTTTCGTTATGGACCATGCAGCCGACGAGGCGGCCATCCTTCCGCATCGGCCGGTCAATGGTAAGCCCCAGACCATCCACCCAGAAGCGGAGGCTCTTCTCCAGATCTGCGCTCGGAATGATCGGAATGCACGATTGGACCTGCATGGAAAACTCCTGTTGCCATGTGACGGGTGCTCTGCGCTACCCCCACTCCGACCCGCGCGCGCGTTCCGCCATCTCGCGCCACCGCGTTTCGTCGAGGCCCACAGTCAGCAGCCACGCGATCTGCGCCAGCGCCCCGATCACGCCCACCGCTGCCACAACAGCGAAGATCCGGTTGCCAAAGAGCGGCGCCAGGAACGCCAGCCATCCGATTCCCGCGACGATGCCGAGCACGCCGAGCCAGGCCGGCAGAAACATCGACCGGAAAATCAGCCAGCCCTTGGCGATCGCGTAGAAGCCGAACAGCGCCAGTGCCACCCCCGCGCCGATCGCGCTGGTGCGGAAGAGCAGCAGCGCCACCAATGGGAGCGGATCGCCCTGGAACAGCCCGTGCGGCCCCGCGCCGAGCACGAACAGCGGTGCCACGAAGAAGACCCGCGCCGTGGTCTTGACCGCGATCCCAACGAGACTCACCGCCGCCGCGGCGAGCGAGATGGTCCGGCTCACCGGCCTGAGCAACTCATAGAAGAGAATGGTCGTAACGGTCTGCGCTACCATTTCGATCACGAAGCATGCGAATCCCAGTTCGACCAGGCCGGCGTGCTGCACCGCGTTGGCGGCGGTCGTTACGGCATCGCTCGGCACCACGATCCGTCCGGCGATCACCTCGCCGATCGCGCCAAGGACGATGGTGACGAGATAGAATGCGCCGGTCAACCTTGCCTTGGCGCGGGGACCGTATTCACCGGGGAGAGGCATCGACGTCACGGCGCCTTGCCGAACGACAGGTGCCTGCTGAAGAACGGCAGCACTTTCGTCTCGAGGCGCTCGCCGATTCCGCTGGTATGGGTACCCTGGTACGTCTCGAACGTATGCGGCACCGACTGACTGGTGAGCAACTGGTCCATTCCCTGATCGGTGCCGAGCAGGAAGTCCTGGAGGCCGACGTCGAGCGCAATGAAGTGAATGGTCTTGAGGTTCGCCGCGTATTGCCCCAGCATTGCCGCCGGCATGTTCGCATTCCACTCGGCAACGACCAGCGGCTGCAACGCCCCGTCCTTGTACGGCAGATTGAGGAAGCGCGGTCCCTTGGCGCTCGCCGACCACGCCGCGCCCTCAGCCAACAGTACCTGCGTGAAGAACCCGGCCTTCTTGAAATCTTCGTCCGATTGGACCGAGTCGGCCTGTTGTACGCTCGCCAATGCCGGAGTGTCCTGATACAGACAGCAGGCGCTCATCGCGTAGACAGCGGAGTAGACCTCGGGATACTTCATGGCGAGCCGGATCGCTCCGTATCCTCCCATCGAGTGCCCGGCGAGCCCACGGCTGGCGCGCGTCGCGAGAGTGCGATAGTGGCTATCGATGTATGTCACCAGCTCCCGGGTGACGAACGTTTCCCAATCGCCCGTGGCCTCCGAACTACCGTAGAAGCTGCCGCCGTAGCGGGTGTACGCATTCGGCATCACGAGGATCATTTCGCGGGCGCTGTCGCTCTTCAACGCCGCTTCCATCGACCGCGGCAGGTTGACAAAGTGCGGCACCAGACCAAACCACATGTCGTCGCGGTCGGTGAAGCCGTGCAGGACATAGACAACCGGATACCGGCGCCCGGGACTGGTTCGATAACTGGGCGGCAGGTAGATCGAAACGTCACGATCGGGGGAATCGCCCTCCAGATTTCCCTCGAGCGACTTGCCGTGGACCTTGATCCGTTCGATGTGGCCCCTGAGCGCAGGCGTCGATTGCGCGGGCGAAACGCGGACAAGGGATGCGAACAGAACGACCGTTACGGCGATGCAACGCACAGGATTCTCCGTGGAGTTCAGTCGGATTCTACGTGTGCCTGACATGTGGGTTTCAAGCTGGAATCTCTGAAGGACAGAAGGAGAGAAGACGACCTGTCATCCCGGGCGTAGCGAGGGATCGGCTGGCCTGCGAACCGATCCCTCGGTCGCTGCGCTCCCTCGGGATGACATGTACGTCACGGCGCCAGGAAAGTGATCTCACGCACTTCGCTCTCGCACTCGAACTCGGGCCAGTGCTTCGTGTGCAGATCCATGAAGCGCTGGGCCGTTGCCAGCGCTTCTTCCCGCGTCTTCGCACCGAGCAGCGCCCATCCGCCGATCACTTCCTTCGCTTCGGCGTAGGGGCCGTCGATGGTCTTGAGCTTGCCGCCGGTCATCCGGATACGGAAGCCGGCTGATCCCGGCGCGAGTCCGCCGGTCTGGAGCACCGAGCCATCGTCGAGGGACTGCTGGACGAAAGGACCCATCGCGTCCATCAGGGCCTTGGGCGGCGGGCCCTGGTTTTCGCGGGCGCGGATGAATGAGAGATAGGGCATTGATAAACCTCGCAATTGTTGGTGTGTGACCTGCATCCTCTCGAAGGTACGTCGATCAGGCGGGGCGGAGATCGACAGGAGCACGAGAGACGTGAGACGAGAGAAGAGAGAAGTGAGAAGTCTGAACAACGACGACGAGCGACAGGGTACCGACCACAGCCGGGACGACCGCCGCTCCGATCCCTACCGTTGCGATGCTCACCACCACGGCTCCTGCCATGATGACAGCGAGGCCGGCAGCGGCGAGCGCCGTGAGGCCGGTCCGCACCCGGAAGATTCCCGGAAGGACGAGACCCAGCGCTCCGGTCACTTCGCAGAGCCCGATGAACTTGAGGAACGGCGCCGGCAGCGGCGCCATCTTCGCCAGCGTTGCTGCCGGTAGCGCGAGCTTGAAACCGCCGGCAAAGAGGAAGAGTGCGGCGAGCAGGCCCTGGACGACCCAGAGCGCAACGTGGAAGGAGCGGGAACGGTTCGACATGGCGGGGGCCTCGGGTTGGGGTTCACCAGGACGTCGAATGAGGGGGGCCAGGATCGACAACGAGAGAAGCGAGAAGGGAGAAGTGATCAAACACGAGGGGGCGCCACGCCGGGCGGGCTTGCTCTCGGCATCCGCGCGTGCCATACTCCTGTCGACATCTACAGGACGTCCGCGTGGCCACCGAAGGCAGCGATCTCCGCCAGGGTTCACTCGATGTACTCGTCCTCAAGGCGCTGTCGCTGGAACCGATGCATGGCTGGGGCATCTCCCAGCGGATCCAGCAGCTCTCGAACGACGTGCTCCGGATCAATCAGGGCTCGCTCTACCCCGCGTTGCAGCGGCTCGAACGCCGCGGACTGGTCGTTGCGTCGTGGGAGGCGTCGGATAACAACCGCCGCGCGCGGTATTACACCCTGAGCGCCGCCGGGCGCCGCCAGTTTGCCGCCGAACGCGCCGAATGGGAACGCTACGCGCGCGCGGTGCACCAGGTCCTCTCGGCGACCTGACGACCTCGACCCGAGCAATCGATGCGAATCTGGCACATGCTGAGGTACTTCCTCCGGTCACTGTTCCGGGGCCGATCGATGGATGCCGAACTCGACGCGGAACTCCGCGATCATGTCGCGCGCGACGCCGCGGCACGGACTGCCGCAGGCGCCGATCCGGGCGAAGCGCATCGGCTCGCTTCGGTGGCGCTCGGTGGCGTGACGCGACACGCCGAATCGGCGCGTGACGCGCGCGGCTGGCGCTGGGCGCGCGATGCCGGGACCGACATCCGTCACGCGGTGCGCCTGCTGCGCCGATACCCCGGCTTCGCCGTCGCGACGATCGGCATCACCGCACTGGGCATCGCGGCGACCACGGTCGTCTTCAGCGCCGTCAACGGCGTGCTGCTGCGCCCGCTGCCGTTCCCGAAGCCGGATCAACTCGCGATGGTGATGCTGACTAACGCTAACGCCGAGGACGGGTTTTTCTCTGGGCCGACGGTCGACTTCTATCCCGAACTCCGGCAGCAACCCGCGGTGATGGCAGCGGGCGTCTACGGCATGGGGAGCAGCGTGATCAGCAAGCATGGCGAGCCGCAGATGGCCTCGCTCGAATATCTCACCCCGTCGGCGCTCGCGCTGCTCGGTCGCACGCCGATCCTCGGCCGCGTCTTCACCGACGACGACGCCGATCGCGATGCGCCGGTCATCGTGCTCTCGCATGTCACCTGGCTGCAGCGGTTCGGCGGCGACTCGTCGGCGATCGGACGGACCATCGTGATCGACGGCCGGTCGCTCACCGTGATCGGCATCATGCCGGCCGACTTTCGCGGCCCGCGGTTGCTGGGGCCGGCGGGCTGGCTTCCGGCCCGGATCAGCCACGGGACAGTCTTCGTCAACGGCGCGCCGAAGCGGGGTGGCACCATCCTGGTCCGGCTGCGCGACGGTCTCTCCGCGGCGGCCGCATCACAACTATTGAGCGCCCGCATTCATCCCCGGATCTTCGACCCCTTTAGCCGGGACAGCACGGCGGGACGCGTGCGCGTGGAGCGGCTCGGCGACGTGGTCATTCTCGATTCCCGCGAGCCGCTGGAGATCCTCGGCGGCGCGGTCGCGTTCGTGCTGCTGCTGGTCGCGGTGAACGTTTCCGCGCTCACGCTCGCCCGGGCCGCGCAGCGCGAACACGAGATGGCGGTGCGCCGGGCACTCGGCGCGGGGCGGAGTCGGCGAATCCGGCAGTCGACAGTCGAAGTGCTCTTCCTGATGGCAATCGGCGGGACCATCGGAGTGGCGCTGGCGCGGGTTGGCGTGATGCTCTTCGTCAATGCGGGCGTCGACATTCTTCCGCGGCTCGGCGACATCCGTCTCGACCGCGGCGTCCTCGGGGTGGCGGCCGGGCTCACTCTCCTGGCCGCGCTGCTGGCGGCGTCAGTCCCAGCCGTCAGCATCTGGCGCGGCGATGCCGAGCCGTTCAGGGGAATGACGGCCTCACCGGGGACGCGGCGCGGCCGGTTGCGGGCGGCGCTGGTTGCCGTGGAGATCGCGCTCTCGGTGATCCTTCTCATCGGCGCGGGGTTGCTGATGAAGGGGTTCGTGCGTGTGGCGCCGACCGCGCCGGGCTTCGCGATCGACCATCGCGCCGCGATCTCCGTGTCGCTGGTCGACTCGCTCGGCACACACGACGATTCGGCGGCGGCGCATCTTGCATTCGTGCGCCGAGTCGAGGAGCGGTTCCGCCAGGTGCGGGGCGTGGTCGATGTCGCCGCGACTTCGATCCTGCCGCTCACCGGAACGAGCGTGATGTATCCGGTCACCCCGGACGGCAAACCGGTGCATGGATATGGCCACCAGCGCGCGGTGACGCCGAATTATCTGGCACTGATGCGGATGCCGGTCCTGGCGGGACGCGGCCTGGAGGGCGCAGACGGCGTTGGTGCACCGGCGGTCACCGTCGTCAACCAGACCGCCGCCGCGCATTGGTGGCCGGGGACCAACCCGGTGGGACACACGCTGTCGTGGGGGCAGGGCAACGATCGTCACAGCGCGACGGTGGTCGGCATCGTGCGCGACGCCCGGGTTTTCGGCACCGACACCACGCATGCCACCGAGTTTTACGTCCCGTATGCGCAGGCACCGTGGCGGATGTTGACGTTCGTGGTGGAAACGTCGGGCGACCCGGGTGCGGTGATACCCGATCTCAAGCGTGAGCTCTGGAGCGTGGCGCCGGGGTTGCCGATCCAGAACGCGATGACGTTGAGCCAGCTCACCAGCGATGCGGTCAAGTCGGCGCGTCTCTACACCGTGATGATGGCCGTCTTCGCCGCGATGGCGCTGGTGCTGGCGGCGGCGGGGATCTTCAGCGTGGTGGCGTTCGCGGTGGCCGAACGACGGCGGGAGATCGCGATCCGGCTGGCGCTGGGATCACCGCCGGCGAGGCTCGGCGGGCTGGTCATCCGCCAGAGCGCGGTGGTCGCCGGGTGCGGAATCGCCGCAGGCATCCTCGCCGCGCGTCTGCTCACGAAATACATGGAGAGCATCCTGGTCGCGGTTACGCCGACCGACACCGGCGTATTCGTGGCGACCGCCGTGGGCCTTGCAGTGGTGGTGGTTGTGGCGTGCGCGATTCCGGTGCGGCGGGCGCTGGCGACCGACCCGCTCGCGGCAATGCGGGTGGAGTAGGCACTACTTCCCGTCGGAGGGAAGGAGGGAGGGAGAGGAAAGCAGCGGCAGGTCCCTTCGACAAGCTCACGGCGGGCTCCTCGACCGCGCAGCCGCTTCGCGGCTGCTTCGCTTGGGCTGACACCCCGAACGGGATCTGCCCACTTCTCACTTCTCGCTCCCCGCTCTCCCCGCTCCCCCTGCTCTCCCTGCTCTCCCCGCCCTCCCCGCTCCCCCCGCTCTCCTGACATTTATATCGTACCACGATATAT
>JBOHRZ010000106.1:0-8421 GCA_050732975.1 Gemmatimonadales bacterium | reverse complement strand
GGTTCGGCGATTGCTTCGGGCTTGGCGGCTGCCGTCAGATCCAGGTTGACCGAGTCGGGCGCGAAGAAGTCGCGAAGGTGCATGGCGCGGGAAGCCTAATGGCCGCCGGGAGACCCGACAAGCGCGGCGCGCGAGATCCGAGGCCGCGCTGCCGCCGGGCCGCGCGCGTTTCTAGATTTGGGGCCATGGCGCTCCCGTATCCGTCCGGCTCGGATTTCCCGCTGACGCTCGCCCCTATGGCGGGGGTCTCGGAAGCGCCCTTCCGGCGCATCGCGCGATCGATGGGCGCCGACGTGGTCCTGACCGAGTTCCTCAACTCGGAGGCGATCCGCCGTCGGATCACGCGGACGCTCGAAGGCTGCGAATTCGACGAGGTCGAGCGCCCGATCGGGATCCAGATCTACGGCGCGCAGGTCGATGCGATGGCCCAGGCAACGGCACTGGTCACCGCGCATTACCGGCCCGATTTCATCGACATCAATTTCGGGTGCCCGGTCAAGAAGGTCGTGCAGCGCAACGGCGGTTCCGGCTGCCTGCGCGACATGGACCTCGTCGCCCGGATCATCCGGGCCTGTGTCGCGGCGACGGATCTGCCGGTTACGGTCAAGACGCGCAGCGGCTGGTCCAACGAGTCGCGCGACCCGGTCGCGATCGCGCTGCGGATGCAGGATGCCGGTGCGCGCGCGTTTACGCTGCATGCCCGCACCAGGACCCAGATGTTCACCGGCGCGGCCGATTGGGATGAGATCGCCGCCGTGGTCGACGCGCTCGACATCCCGGTGATCGGCAACGGCGACATCACGACGCCGGAGGACGTGGTGCGAATGCGCGACCAGACGCGCTGCGCCGGGGTGATGATCGGGCGGGGTTCGTTCGGCAATCCGTGGCTCTTCCGTGACGCGCGCGCCCTGCTCGACGGCGGGGCAAAACCGGAGGCGCCGTCGGCACCGGAGCGCTTCGCCGTCGCGCTGCGGCATGCGCGGCTGGCGATCGAATTGCAAGGCGATTCCCGCCGGACGATGGTGGAGTTCCGCAAGCACTTCGGCTGGTATACCCGCGGCCTGCACGCGGCGAGCGCCCTCCGCCAGCGGCTGTTCCAGGTCGAGTCCATGGCGCAGGCCGAGGAGGTCTTCGCCGGATATCTCGAAGCCGAGACCCTGACTGCGGTGTAACCGCGGCCGCCCGGTGTGTCGGGAACCGCGGCAGGCGATCCGGCGTTCTGGTTATCGACCGTGGTGCGGGCAGGCACGGTCGATTATGCTTGAACGACGGGGGCGATCGGCTTCGACGGGTTCGCAGAAGACATCGTCGCGTGCCCAGGGTTCCAGGGACCTGGATAATCCATCTGGAAGTATCACAATTGCCAACTCTGATCTGGCGATGGCTGCGTAAGCTGAGCTAAGCTCGCTTCATGCACCTCCAGCGAAGAAAGCCAGTCCGGGGCGCTCTTCGTTGGATCGAAAAACCGGGATAGGGCAAGGTGGTCCTCCACCACCAGGCCCGAGCTCTATCGGAGGTCAACGTCGAGCGGGCCGGTTCCGCGCCGGCTCGACGCCAAGCAAGAAGCGGAACCTACGCACGTAGACGCGGCGCCGGACGTTGACTCGGACCAGGGTTCGATTCCCTGCGCCTCCATGCAACAGCAGGAGAGACGAGAGAAGAGAGACGAGAGAAGGAAACCCCGACTGTCGAGTCGATTCTCGCCGTCGGGGTTCTCCTCTCTCGTCTCTCTTCTCTCGTCACTCCTTCTAACTTCAAGGAATGCCCACTCCGCCTTCCGCTCCCCGCCGCCCGCTGGCGATCGTCCGTCACGGCGAAACGTTCGTCGACGACTTCGCGTGGTTGCGCGACCGTTCCGATGCGGCGACCACGGCGTACCTCGAGGCCGAAAACGGCTACGCGGAGGCGGTGCTTGAGCCGACGAGCGCACTCGCGGACGCGCTGTACCGCGAGATGCTCGGCCGGATCAAGGAGACCGACCTCTCGGTGCCGATCGATCGCAACGGGTACTGGTATTACAGCCGGACCGAGGAAGGGAAGCAGTATCACATCTACTGCCGCCGTCGCGGCAGCATGACGGACGGCGCCGAAGAGGTGCTGGTCGACCTCAACGTGCTGGGCGAGGGGAAGCCGTTCATCGCGCTGGGCGATCTCGCGGTGAGCGAAGACACGCGCTATCTCGCCTATACCACCGATGATACCGGATATCGGCAGTACACCCTGGTGATCAAGGACCTGGAAACCGGGCGCCTGCTCGACTTCGTGCGCACCCGCGTCACGGCGGTGGCGTGGACGGTCGACGGGCAGGAGCTGTACTATACGGTCGAGGACGAGCGGACCAAGCGGTCGCACCAGCTCTGGCTGCACCGCGCCGCGGCGGCCGACGACGAGCTGGTCTACGAGGAGCTCGACGAGGCGTTTTCGGTCCATGTGGCGCGGACCCGGAGCCGCGAATGGCTGGTACTGCAGAGCGCGAGTCACACCACCAGCGAATGCCGAGTGCGGCGCGCCGTGCGCGACGGCGGCGACTGGCGCGTCCTGCTGCCGCGCGTTGCTGAAATCGAGTACGACATCGACCATTTCCAATGGCCGTCGAACCCATCCCCGTACAACGATGCATTCATCTTCCGGATCAACGACACGGGGCGGAACTTCCGGCTGGCGTTCGCGCCGGTCGACGACGTCGTCCCCGGCGCACTCAGAGAGCTGGTTCCGCATCGCGACGGTGTGATGCTCGAAGGGCATGATTGCTTCGCGCGCTACCTGATCGTGAGCGAGCGCGAGGACGGCGTGCCACAGTTGGCGGTGGCCCGGGTCGACGGTCAGGGGATGCACCGGCTGCCGTTTCCGGAACCGGTGTACGAGGCCTACCTGCACGCCAATCCGGAGTGGGACGTCAGCAGCGTGCGGGTGGGCTACCAGTCGCTGGTGACGCCTGCGTCGGTGTTCGCGTGCAATCTCGACACCGGTGAGCGCATCCTTCTCAAGCAGCAGGAAGTCGTGGGCGGATATGACCCGTCACGCTTCGTGTCGGAGCGCATCGAGGCCCGGGCCGCCGATGGAACCATGATCCCCGTCTCGCTGGTCCGGCGTCGCGACGTGACCGCCGATGGGTCCGCACCGGGTCTGCTCGAGGGGTACGGTGCCTACGGCTATTCCTATCCGATCAGCTTCTCGTCCAACCGCCTGTCGCTCCTCGAACGGGGGTTCGTCGTGGCCATCGCCCATATCCGCGGCGGCGGCGAACTGGGCAAGACGTGGCACGACGATGGCCGGATGGCGCACAAGATGAATTCGTTCACCGATTTCATCGCGGCGACGGAGACGCTGATCGCGCGTCGGGTCGTCGCGCGCGACCGGCTGGCGATCGAGGGCGCCAGCGCCGGCGGTCTCCTGATGGGCGCGGTGACCAATCTGCGCCCCGATCTCTTCCGAGCCGTGCTCACCCTGGTGCCATTCGTCGACGTGCTCAACACCATGTCCGACCCGACGCTGCCGCTCACTGTCGGAGAGTACGAGGAGTGGGGCAATCCGGCGATCCAGGAGCAGTTCCGGTGGATGCGCGCCTACTGCCCGTATACCAATCTGCGCGAGGGGAAGTATCCGGCGATGCTGGTGCGCACGTCGCTCAATGATTCGCAGGTGATGTTCTGGGAACCGGCGAAGTACGTCGCGCGCCTTCGCCTGCTGAAGCGTGACACCACGCCGTTGTTGTTGCTCACCAACATGGGAGCGGGGCACGGCGGCGCGTCAGGGCGTTACGATCGGCTGCGCGAGATCGCGATCGATTACGCCTTCGTCATCGCGACGGTCACCGGATCGCCCGCGCTGGCCGGCTGACGGTCAGCCGAACGCTGCGACGCCCTGTTCCGCACGGGACCGCGCGGCGATCCCGGACCATGCTTCCAGCGCACGGTCGAGCGCCTCGGCCGGGGAGGCCGCGACGGCGGTCAGGTGGCCCATTTTTCGGCCGGGCCGGGCTTCCCGCTTGCCGTAGAGATGGAGCTTGACGCCGGGAATCGCCAGGGCGTGGTCCCACCGCGGTTCGCCATTCCGCCACAGGTCGCCCAGCAGGTTGACCATCGCCACCGGCGAAAGTTCGCGGGCCTCGCCCAGCGGCAGCTCGGCCAGGCAGCGGACCTGCTGTTCGAACTGGCTGGTGGTGCAGGCGTCGAGGGTCCAATGGCCGCTGTTGTGTGGCCGCGGCGCCAGCTCGTTGACCAGCAGCCGTCCGCCGTCGGCGACGAAGCACTCGACACCCATGACGCCGACGTAGTCGAGCGCCACGACGATTCGCGACGCGACGCCTCGCGCGTCGGACACTATGGTATCTGATACCATAGCCGGCACGACGGATGTATGAAGGATGCCGTTACGATGGACGTTCTCCGCGGCCGGCCAGGTCACCACCGTGCCGTCCTGACCGCGGGCGACCATGATGGAAATCTCCCGCTCCAGCGCGACGCGTCGCTCGAGGATGCAGGGCACATTGCCCAGCCGGTCGTACGCCATGGCCAGACGTTCGGGCGACGTCACCACTGCCTGGCCCCTGCCGTCGTAACCGAACGCCGCAGTCTTGAGCACGCCCGCCACGCCGCCGGTGTCGTCCCAGGCGGATTGGAGCTGGTGAGCGCTGCGGACCGGCGCCCATTCCGCGGTCGCGATGCCCAGCCCGTTGAGCAGCGCCTTCTCGTCGAGGCGGTCCTGGGTGGCCGCGACCGCGTCGGCCCGAGGTCGTACCGGAAGGTGCGCCGCCAGAGCCCGGAGCACGTCGGCGGGGATGTTCTCGAATTCGATGGTCACAGCCGCGCAGGTGTCGGCCACCACCGTCAGCGCCTCGACGTCGGTCCATGGCTTGACGACGTGCACGTCGGCGATCTGCCCGGCGGGCGCGCCGGGATCGGGGTCGACGACCAGGACGCGGTAGCCCATCCGCATGGCGTCGGCCGCGAACATGCGGCCCAATTGGCCTCCGCCCAGCACGCCGAGGGTCGCGCCGGGAGGGATCACGCGGGCTCGGGAAGCGTCAGCGCGCGCACCTTGGCATCGAGTCCCCGACGGAACCGCTGCAGACGCCGGGCAAGGGCCGGATCGGCGCGCGCCAGCGTCGCCACGGCGAAAAGGGCGGCGTTATGGGCACCGGCTTCGCCCACGGCGAAGGTCGCCACCGGGACGCCGTTGGGCATCTGCACGATCGACAGCAGCGAATCGAGGCCGCGCAGGTGACGGGTCGGCACCGGGACCCCGAGCACCGGAACGATGGACTTGGCGGCGAGCATGCCCGGAAGGTGAGCCGAGCCACCGGCGCCGGCAATGATGCAGCGGAGCCCCCGCCCGGCGGCGCGTTCGGCGTACCGGTACAGGAGGTCGGGCGTCCGATGCGCCGACACGACCCGTTTCTCGTAGGGGATGCCGAACTCCTCGAGGCGTGCGGCGGCATGACGCATCACGACCCAGTCGGAATCGCTGCCCATCACGATGCCGACCAGTGGCGTTGGCCGCCGACCGCGGCGCTTCATGGGGTTCTCCCGCCGGGCTGCGCCGTCGGGCCGGTCATTCGGGCGTGGTGACCAGCGGCATGGCGTGGCGCGATTGGCCCAGTGACAGCTGAGACGGCGTGGGGTAGTCGCCGGAGAAGCAGGCGTGGCACCACGGGCTGTGCCGGCCGGCCGCGTCGACCATCTCGTCCAGCGTCAGGTATTCCAGCGAGTCCACGTTCAGGTACTCGGCGATCTCGGCGCGGGAATGGGTCGCCGCGATCAGTTCTTCGCGGGTCGGGGTATCGATCCCGTAGTGACACGGGCCGATGATCGGCGGCGAGGCCACCCGCAGATGCACGGCGCGCGCGCCGGCGTCGCGGATCATCGCCACCAGCCCCTTGCTGGTGGTGCCGCGGACCAGCGAATCATCGATCACCACCACCGATTTGCCTTCGATGATGTCACGCACCGGGTTGAACTTGATCTTGACCTTCTCGACCCGAAGCTCCTGCGTCGGATGGATGAACGTGCGGCCGACATAGTGATTACGGATCAGCGCATGTTCCAGCTTGACGCCGGACACCTCGCTGTAGCCGAGCGCCATGGCATTGGCGCTGTCGGGAACTGCGAAGACCACGTCGGCATCGGGAGCGGGGTGATGACGTCCGAGCTGGCGCCCGAGCTCGCGGCGAACGCGGTCCACCGACTCCCCGAAGATGGTCGAGTCCGGCCGGGAGAAGTACACCAGCTCGAAAATGCACCGCGACACCCGTCGCGGCGCCAGCCGGGCGAGATCGACGACCTCGCCGCCGTCGATGCGGACAAACTCGCCGGGCATCAGCTCGCGCACCGTGGTGGCACCGACCAGGTCAAGTGCGCAGGTCTCGGAGGCGACCACCACGCCACCGCCGACCCGACCGATGAGCAGGGGCCGGAACCCGCGGGAGTCGACCGCCGCGTACAGCGTCGCACCCACGCTGATGACCAGCGAGTAGGCGCCCTCCATCCGCTCCAGCGCTTCGCGGATCTGGCCCTCGACCGTCGGCGCGGGCGAGCGTGCGATCAGGTGGACCAGCACCTCCGTGTCGCTGGTCGACGCGAACAGCGCGCCGGCCCGCACCAGTTCCTGGCGGACTTCGTCGGCGTTGGTGAGGTTGCCGTTGTGCGCCACGGCCAGCGGCCCGGCGTGATAATTGACCAGATAGGGCTGGGCGTTGGCGAGCACCGTGCTGCCGGCCGTCGAATACCGGGTGTGCCCGACCGCCACCTCGCCGTGAAGCTCCTGCAGGGCGTCATCGGAAAAGGCATCGCCGACCAGACCCATGGCGCGCTGCAGGCGCGGCGTGCCGTCGGCATCGATTGCCATGATGCCGGCGCTCTCCTGGCCGCGATGCTGCAGGGCGTAGAGTCCCAGATACGCGACTCGCGCCGCGTGCGGGATGCCGGAGACGCCGATGACGCCGCACATCGCTCAGCAACCTCCTTGGGACGATCGCGGCGCCATTCGCCGGGGAATGGCGTTCATGGAAATGGCGCGAAGTTCGGAGACCGGCCATCGCCACTGATGATGCGCGCGGCAGACGGCTAGCGTGCCGTCGGCCGCGCCCACCTTGCCAAGAAGCTGGCACGGGACCCCGTGTCGCTCGGCGAGGGTGTGGATGTCCGCCACGTGCATGGGATGACACGAGACGACGGCGCGGGCGCCCTCTTCGCCGAAGAACCACGCGTCCGGTTCGAGTTCATCGCCGTGGTGGCCGCTGTCGATGTCGGCGCCGAACATCTGGGTGGCCCAGGGACCGCCGATGCAGGCCTCCGCGAGCGCGATGCCGAGACCGCCATCCGACAGATCGTGCGCCGAGCGCAGCAGGCGGGCATCGGCTGCATCACAGAGGAGCTGCTGCAACGCGTGCTCGGCCGCGAGATCGATGTGCGGCGGCGCGCCGCCCGCCGTGCCGAGAACCTCGGCCCAATAGGCACTGCCGCCGAGTTCGCCACGACAGGTCCCGAGCAGGAGTATGCAATCGCCGCTGGCGCGGAAATGGCTGGGCACTGCCTTGGTGACATCGGTCAGCAGTCCGATCATTCCGATCGTCGGCGTTGGCTCGATCGCGCCGCGAGGGCTCTCGTTGTACAGCGAGACATTGCCGCCGGTGACCGGCGTACCGAACGCCCGGCACGCCTCGGCGATTCCCCGGCACGCCTCCTTCAACTGGAAGAAGACGTCGGGCCGCTCGGGATTGCCGAAATTGAGGCAATCGGTGACGCCAAGCGGACGAGCGCCGGTGCAGGCGACGTTGCGCGCCGCCTCGGCGACAGCGCTCTTGCCGCCTTCGTAGGGATCGAGCCAGACGTGGCGGGCATTACAGTCGATGGTCATCGCGATCCCGATCGGCGTCCCGGCGACCTGCAGCACGCCGGCGTCGCCGCCGGGGGGCAGCACCGAACCGGCCCGTACCGTCGAATCGAACTGTTCGAAGACCCAGCGCTTGCTGGCGATGGTCGGCGCGTCGAGCAGCGCGGCGAGCGCGGCTTCGACCGGCGGCGCGGTCGCGGCCGGCTGGAGCGAACGGCACGTGCGCGCAGCCGGTGATTCCTCGGCCGGCGGGGAATACACCGGGCAGTTCTCGATCAGTTCGCGTCCGGGAATCGACGCCACCACCAGCCCGTGATGAACCACCCGGAACACCCCATCGTCGGTGACCCGTCCCACCGCGACGGCATCGAGATCCCACCGGCGGCAGACAGCGATCACGTGGTCGAGGCGCGGCGGTTCGGCCACGACAAGCATCCGCTCCTGCGACTCGGACAGCATGATCTCGTAGGGCGTCATGTCCGGCTCGCGCGTCGGCACCAGGCCCGTGTCGATCTCGACGCCGACGCCGCCGCGCGCCGCCATCTCCGCTGACGACGACGTAAGGCCTGCCGCTCCCATGTCCTGAAT
>JBOHRZ010000105.1:0-8434 GCA_050732975.1 Gemmatimonadales bacterium | reverse complement strand
GCCTTTAAGGGAAGGTCGCCGTCATCGTCGGTGGCAACAGCGGAATCGGCCTCGCCTCGGCCAGGGCCTTCGTGCGCGAGGGTGCCAGCGTCGTGATCGCCGGGCGCGATCAGACATCGCTCGATCAGGCGGCACGTGAGCTCGGAAGCGGCGTCGTGGCGGTCCGGGCCGACGTCTCGCGGCTTTCAGATCTGGACCGTCTGTTCCACACGACGCGGGAACGCTTCGGGCGCATCGATGTGCTGTTCGCCAACGCCGGCGTCGCGCACTTCATTCCGGTCGAGGAGGTGTCGGAGACGTTCTTCGATTCCATCTTCGATGTGAACACCAAGGGTCTGTTCTTCACCGTGCAACGCGCGCTTCCCTTGTTCACGAAGGGGGCGTCGATCATCCTGACGACATCCTCGGTCGCGGCAAAGGGGCTGCCCGGGGCTTCGGTCTACGCCGCGAGCAAGGCGGCGGTGCGCTCCCTGGCGCGGAGTTTCTCGGCGGAGCTCGCCGAGCGCGGCGTACGGGTGAATGTGCTCTCCCCCGGCCCGGTAGACACGCCGATCTTCGAGCGCATGGGACTGGCGGCGGAAGCCAGGGAAGCCATGGATGCGTCGATCCGGGGCCGAGTCCCGATGAAACGCTTCGGCCGTCCCGAAGAGCTGGCGAGCGCCGCGGTGTTCCTGGCCTCCGACGAATCGAGTTTCATGCTGGGCGCTGAAGTCGCCGTGGATGGCGGCAGCGCTCAGCTGTAATCGCACGATCAGCGGTTGGAATGAGGAGAACGGGTATGGCACGGAGCAGTACGGCATTGCTGGATGCGGGCGATGCGTTCCCGCATCTAAAGTTCCGGCTGGTTGACGGGCCGGAGATCGAAATCCCCGGGAGGCTGGAGCGGCCGTGGAACGTGGTCCTGTTCAATCGCGGCCACTGGTGCCCGTACTGCGTGGCGCAGCTCACGAGCTTCCAGAATGGACTTGAGCGACTCACGGCCGAAGGAATCGGTGTCATCGCGGCGTCGGTGGACGATATCGACCACGCGAGGGACATGAAGACGCGGACCGGCGCGACGTTCCCGATCGGCTACGGACTGCCGGTCATCGAGACCGCGGCGGCCATCGGCGCGTTCTACGACCCGGCACCCAATTGGACGGCGCCGTACATCCAGTCCACCGGGTTTCTCCTGGGGCCGGACAACGGGGTGGTGGTATCGGTGTACAGCTCCGGCGCTATCGGCCGTCTGGTGTGGCAGGACGTGCTGGCGCTGGTACGATCCCTCAAGAATCCTCACGGCTGACCCGGAGCCCGGCCCATGCACGGCCGGGCCCCACGCGCTTCAGCGCTACGGCTTCTTCGTTCCGGTCAGAGTCCTCGTCGCCACCGAGTCGGCCGACTTGGTCTGATAGTGCGCTACTGTCGTCCCGACCAGTTGGCCGCCGACCAACCGCGCCACGCTGTGGGTCGTGACCTTGACCCCCTTGCGCAGCATGCTCTGGAACGGCGCGGCATCTATCGTGATGCTGTCACCGGACGCCATGACCCGGACTGCCATCGGCTTCCGGCCGGGGAAGGTGACCGTCCAACCGGTTGTGTCCGCGGTCGCAGTGAGCGTGTAGGTGACCAGCGCGCTGTCACTCCCCTGAGCGGTCGACTTGACGTCCCACGTCCCCGTCAGGTCCGCCATGCTGATCGGAGCGGGTGCTGCCGGTTCAGCGGCCGGCGGCGGAGGCGGCACCTCCGCGGGCTTCTTGGTGCCGCACGCGACCAGTGCGGTGGCACAGGCGATCAGAGCTAGACGTTTCATGAGTACTCCCCGGTAGATTGCGTCAGGAGGCACCGCCGACATCGGCGGAAAACATACTGTCGGCAGCCGGAACCCGATAGCAGCCGATCGCTTACGAGGACGCCGAAAGGCCCGATGCACGCACCGCCGGGCCGCCCGGGTCGAGTCAGAGGGCGGCGATCAGCCTCACTGCCGCCATCCCGGCCCTGACGCCGCTCGCCACGGCGTCGCCGAACGAGATGCCGTGCAGCGCCGAACCTGCGAGAAGAACGCCGGGGACCAATTGCAGCGCTTCCTCCGCCTGCGCGACGCGACCGCGATGGCCGAGCACGTATTGCGGGATCGCGTGCGCCCATCGAGTTACGTGCGTGAACGCGGGTTCGGCGGCGATCCCGTAAAGCTTCTTCGCCTCGTCACGCGCGATCGACAGCAGCTCGCCGCCGGTGACGTCGGCGATCACCGGGTCCACCGCGCCGCCGTAGATCGCACGCAGCAGCGCACCGTTCTCCGGGGCCCGGCCGGGAAAGATCCGCGAATCCCAGAGATGCCCGAGGGCGCGGACCCCCTCGCCGCGGCGGATCAGCACTCCGAAGCCCTGCGGCACCCGTCCGGCCGCGTCGTCGGTGAAGCCGAGGGCCACCACGGCAACGTGCGGCGCCGGAATCGACTCGACCTGGCGTGCCGCCGTCGGCGCCACGGGGGAGATCAACTGCGCCAGGTGGGAGACGTCCGCCGCGACGATGAGCACGTCGGTCACCACGGGCTTGGCGTCGGCCACCGTGACGAGCCACTGCTCACCGTTTCGCTCGATCCTGTTCACATCACTGTTGCAGCGAACAGTGAACGCACCTGACGTCGCGAGCGCGCGCGGCAGCGCCTGCATCCCCGACCGGAACGATTGCAGCCTGCCCGCCGCCATCCTGCCGCGCCGGGCGATCAGCGCCCTGATCAGCGAGCCGTAGTCGCGCTCCAGCGCCGCCATCTTCGGGAACGCCGCCCGCAGAGAGAGCTGGCGAGCGTCGCCGGCGAAGACGCCCTGCGCCATTGGCGCAACCAGCCGGTCGGCAACCTCGGACCCAAGGCGCCGGTTGGCGAACGCCCACACCGATTCGTCGTCATCGGCAGCACGTCGCGGGATCCACGGTTCGCGCAGTATGCGAAACGCGCCGGACGGCGAGAGAATTCCGTTCACGACGAGGCCGAACGGATTGGATGTAATCCGCCGCATCCGCCCGGCGTGATAGACGAAGCGTCGTGCCGCCGATGCGTTGGCGCGCACCACTTCGCCGCGCAAACCCGCCGCGTCGACGAGCCTCTCCACTTCCGCGTGAGTGCTGAGGTACCCGGTGGGTCCGGTCTCGACCAGCCATCCGTCGCGCACGACGGTCTGCGCCTTGCCGCCGATTGCTGCGCCGCGCTCGAGGACGAGGATGTCAGTGTCGGCCCCCGCCGTCGCCCGCGCGGTCCACGCGGCGGCGAGGCCGGAGATCCCGCCGCCGATCACGACGATCCGCCGCACTCACACCGTCCGGGAGAAGACCGGCTTCGACTCCCCGGCGTGCTTTTCGCGCTGATAGCGGTCGAAGCACATCGCCAGGTTGCGGATGAACAGCTCGCCCGTCGGCGTCGCCTCGATCGTCTCCGGCGTCACTCGCACCAGCCCTTCGCGCTGGTACTCGTCGAGGAGGGCGAGATCGTCGGCGAAGTAGTCTTCGAAGTGAATCCCGAACCGGCGTTCGACGCCGCCGCGGTCGATCGAGAAGTTGCACATCAGCTCGTGGATCACTGCGCGGCGGATCTCGTCGTCATGCGACAGGAGC
The DNA here is from genome assembly GCA_050732975.1 of Gemmatimonadales bacterium. Classification (GTDB taxonomy): domain Bacteria; phylum Gemmatimonadota; class Gemmatimonadetes; order Gemmatimonadales; family GWC2-71-9; genus Palsa-1233. Next base: position 4,843 of record JBOHRZ010000105.1, on the reverse strand, counting down.
ACGCCGCGGGCGACCGGCAGGCGTCCCTCGCCAATCGCCGCACCATAATCCGACAGCTTCTTCAGGTTCTGGACATACGCGCCGCGCACGTCGCCGATCCCCGAGATCCCGAACGCGACCACGTCGTCGCCGGGGACGACGGCGTATCCCTGGAAGTTGCGGCGTAGCGTGCCTTCGCGCCGCGCGCGGGCGAGATCGTCGTCGGGGCGGGCGAAGTGGTCCATGCCGATCGGCTCGTATCCCGCGGCGAGAAACCGCTCGCGGGCGATGGCGAAAAGCTTCATCTTCACATCGGCCGGCGGCAACTGCTCCGGTTCGAGGTGCTTCTGATGGCCGCGGACCCACGGCACGAAGGCGAACGAATACACCGCCGCGCGGTCGACGCCCAGCCCGATGATCGACTCGACGGTGCGCTCGAAGCTTTCCGGCGTCTGCAGCGGAAGACCGTAGATCAGGTCGACGTTGATGCCGCGGAAACCGCGCCGGCGGGCATGCTGGATCAGTACCGCCGTCTGTTCCAGCGACTGGACCCGGTTGATCGCCTCCTGCACCGCCGGCGTGAGATCCTGCACGCCCATCGACACGCGATTGAATCCCAGGTCGGCGAGTGCGTCGAGATGCTGGATGGTGGTCACCCGTGGGTCGACTTCGACGGCGAATTCGGCCCCGGGGAGCGGATGGAAGTGGCGGAGAAGCGACTCCAGGAACCGGCTCAGCTCGTCGGGCTTGTAGTACGTCGGCGTTCCGCCGCCGAGATGGAGCTGCGCGAAGCGCCGGCGACGGGGCAGCCGCTCTGCCACCAGTTCGACTTCGCGCTTCAGGAGATCGAGATACGGCAGCGCCACGTCGCGGTGGCGCGTCACGATCACATGGCATCCGCAGAAGAGGCAACGCTCTTCGCAGAACGGCAGATGCACATACAGCGACAGCGGCGCATCACCGAGCGCGTCGGCAGCACGGAGGCGGTTTTCGTACTCGGCGGCCGTGACGCCGTCGTGGAACTCGACGGCGGTGGGATAGCTCGTGTAGCGCGGACCGGGACGGTCGTGCCGCGCCAGCAGCTCCGCGGTGACGCGGCGATCGGATGGTCGACTCATTGGGTCACCTCGGCGTGCACAGTATCCACCAGCGCTTGAACGCTTTCGAGCGGCGTTTCGGGCAGGATACCGTGTCCCAGGTTGACGATGTGCCCCTTCGCCGGCATGCGCGTCAGCAGCATCGCGGCGGCGAAGCGGGTTGCTTCGGGACCCGCGAGCAGCACGGCCGGGTCGAGGTTGCCCTGGATCGTCGGGCGGCTGCCGAGCGCGCGCCGCAGAGCGGGAAGGTCCTCGCGCCAGTCGACGGCGATCGCCTCGGCGGGAAGCGCAGCGTACGCCGCGACGAGGTGCGATGCCGCGTGCACGAACATGATCCGCGGCACGCCGAGGTCGGCGGTGAGCTGCAGCAGCAACTCGAGGTGCGGTTGGACGATCTCCTGCCAGTCGGCAAGCGAAAGCAATCCCGCCCAGGTGTCGAAGATCTGTACTGCGTCGGCGCCGGCCGCGACCTGGGCGTGGAGATAGCGCGCGGCGAGGGAAGTGAGCTTCGTGAGCAGCGCGTTCACCAGGCCGCGATCGCCGGCGGCGAGTGCGCGCAGCGCGGCGAAACCGGAATCGCCGCCGCCCTGCACCAGATAGGCCGCGAGCGACCACGGCGATCCCGCGAAGCCGAGCAGCGCCGTCTCGGCGTTGAGTTGTCCCTTGACGAGTCTCAGCGCGGCAATCACTTCGGGTGCGATCGTCGCGGCATCGGGTTCGGTATTGAGCGCGTCGACCTGCGCGGCGGTGCGGATCGGCTGGTCGATCACCGGACCAGGATCGAAGCGCACCTTGACGCCCAGTGCCGGGATCGGGCTCATCAGATCGGCGAAGATGATCGCCGCGTCGAGCGGAAAGCGCCGCAGCGGCAGCATGGTGACCTCCGCGGCGAGCTCGGGGCTGCCGGCGAGATCTTCGAAGCGGTGCGTCTGCCGCAGCGCACGGTACTCGGGGAGATAGCGCCCCGCCTGCCGCATGATCCACAGCGGTCGTCGCGGGGTGGAACGCCCGCGCAGCGCATCAAGCAGAATCACGTCTCTCTTCTCACTTCTCACTTCTCACTTTCAGTATGCTCCGCCTCATAGCTGAATCGATACCCCACGCCGCGGATGGTGTGGAAGTGCGCCGGATGGTCGGGGTCGGGTTCGAATCGCTTGCGCAGCCGCACCACGAAGTTGTCGATAGTGCGCGACGACGGAAGCACATCGTCGCCCCAGACTTCTTCCAGGATGTTATCCCGCCACACCACCTCGCCTGCGTGTTCGACAAGCACCTTGAGGATCATGGCCTCCTTCTGGGTCAGTACTTGTTCGACGCCGTCGGCCGAGCGGCCGCGGAAGGAGCGGAAATCGAACTCATTGGCGCCGAAGCGGAGCACTGGTTCGAGAGCGACCATCGCCTCGTACCGGGTGCGGCGCCGCAGGATGGCCGCAACGCGGAGCAGCAGCTCACGCAACTGGAACGGCTTGGGGAGATAATCGTCTCCGCCGGCTTCGAGGCCGCGAATCCGCTCCTGGCCGCTGCCTTTGGCGGTGAGGAAGAGGATCGGCGTGTCGCGCCCTTCCTTGCGCGCCGTTTCGCACACGGTGTAGCCGTCCATTCCCGGGAGCATTACGTCGAGGATCACCAGGGAGAACTCCTCGTGCCGGATGCGATTGAGCGCCACGAGGCCGTTGGCGGCGACGTCGACGTCGTAACCTTCGGCTTCGAGGTTCTCGCGAATGCCGCGGGCGAGATTGACCTCGTCTTCGACCAGAAGAATGCGCGAGGCCGCAGTCACGCCGGTGTCCCCGCGGCGGGCCACGACACTGTGAACCGCGCTCCGCGCCCGGTGCCGGCGCTTTCGGCGCGCACGGCGCCGGCGTCGAGTTCGACACACTGGCGGACGAGATAGAGCCCCAGGCCGGTACCGCCCATCCGGGCGCGGTCGATCCCCTCTACCCGGTAGAACTTCTCGAAGAGGCGCGTCGCGGCCTCGGGCGGAAAGCCGATTCCTTCGTCGCGCACGCAGAGAGTCACGCCGTCAGCGGTCTGCCGCGCCGTGACTTCGACGCGACCGTGCGTCGGCGCCGCGGCGCGCACCGCGTTGTGCAACAGATTCCGGAGTACGGTGCGGACCCGGTCTTCGTCGGCGACCACCATGAGGAGCGGTGGCACTTCGACGGAAAGCTGCACGTCGAGCTCGGCCGCCTGGTGGCGAATCTCCTCGACGATGCCGGACACCACGCTGCCGAGGACGATCGGTTCGCCGCGCGGCGCCGTGTCGCCCGATTCGATCCGCGAGGCCTGCAGCACGTTGGTATCCATCCGTTCGAGACGATCGAGGTCGGCGAGCATCCGCGCGATCAATTCGGCGCGGCGTTCGGGTGGCGGGTCGCGCAGGGCCAATGTTTCGGCGGAAAGTCGCAGGCTCGCCAGCGGGCTCTTGATCTCGTGCGATACGGCGTCGAGGAAATGTTCCTGCCGGCGGCGCACGTCGGCTTCCTCACGCAGGGCGCGCCAGATCACCGCGATGGCGGCGAGAAGCACCACAAGGAAGAAGGCGCCTTCCCAGGCGAACCGGTTGAGCCGGTGAAAGCGCTGGTCGTCCAGCCGCGCGAGCAGCGCCGGTGTCACCTCGACGGTGGAGTTGTCGCGAATCGTCAGGTCGGGATAGAGGGCCTTCACCTGGTCTGGCGTCGACCCGGCCCGGAGCATCGACTCGGCCGCCGCCGCTTCGATCTCGTATTCGAGTCGCAGTTGCGACCGCACCTGGGCGGTGTAGTGCACCTCGTCGATCACCCAGTAGCCGAGTTCCGCCGTGCAGATGCCGAGGAGAATGATGAAGACAACTTGCAGCAATCGCGGACGGCGCCGTATCGGGCGGGTCATGTCACGCTCGCCGGCGTCGCCATGACGGCGCCAAGCGCGTCGCGCAGCGCCTCGATGTGAGATGTGGCGTGTGCCAGCGACAGGAAGCCGACTTCGTAGGCCGACGGCGCCAGCGCGATTCCCCGATCGAGGAGGCCGTGAAAGATCGGCCGGTACCGGACGGCGGCGTCGGGGCTCACTGTCTCGGCGCTTCGCGGCGGTTCGCCCGCCTGCAGGGAGAGCCAGAACAGGGATCCGATCCGCACCAGCGTTGCCGGCAGAGATGCGGTATCGATCACCGGTGCGAGCATCGCTTCGAGTTCGCCGCCCAGGGCATCGAGACGTCGCCAGGCCTCTTCGCGCTCCAGGACGTCGAGTGTCGCGAGCCCCGCCCGCATCGCCGTCGGATTGCCGGAAAGGGTTCCCGCCTGGTAGACGGGGCCCTGCGGCGCCAGGTGGCGCATCACCTCGCGGCGTCCGGCGAATGCGCCGACCGGAAGCCCGCCGCCGATCACCTTGCCGAAGGTGGCGAGATCGGGCGTGATACCGAAGTATTCCGCCGCGCCGCCGCGGGCGAGACGGAAGCCCGAGATCACCTCGTCGAAGATCAGCAGCGAGCCGCTCCGCTCGGTTTCCCGCCGCAGCGTCGCGAGGAATTCCGGTCGCTGCAGCAGCAATCCGTTGTTGGCCGGAACGGGCTCGACGATCACGGCGGCGATCCGGTCGCCTTCCCGGCGAAGCAGATCAGTGATGCGCGCTTCATCGTCGAGGGGCAGCACGATCGTCTCGCGGGCGAATGCCTCGGGCACGCCGGCCGACGAGGGATGGCCGAACGTTGCCAGCCCCGATCCGGCGGCGACGAGAAGGTGGTCGGCGTGACCGTGATAGCAGCCCGAGAACTTGACGATCCGGTCACG
>JBOHRZ010000104.1:0-8447 GCA_050732975.1 Gemmatimonadales bacterium | reverse complement strand
ACGGCCAGTGGATGGCGCGCAGATCAGGGCGCGATGCGCGTCCCGGGAACTCGCTCTCGACCGACTCGGCGTCGCCGGCGTAGTAGATGTCGCCCAGGTGGATGGTGTGGTCGGGTGTCGTGTCGGCAATGGCGCGGGCGACGGTGTCGGACTCTTCGGTCCCGGAGCCGTAGTGTCGAGTCCCACGTCCTTGCTATTCGAGCGCCGGGGCGTTCCGTAGCGCGGCGTTGCGCCTCCTCGGAATAGCGCTGCGGCTATGCCGTCGTCGGCGCGCCTGGCGCCGCGGACGCCGCGGCGCTCTCGGAAGCAAAGCAACCCGTGGGACGCGACACTGGTCGGCGACGAGGGCGACGGTGATCTCGTCGGCGGACTCGTCTGGGCCGAGGGGGTGGACGCCGTTGTCGGGCGAACTGGAATCGTAGGCGAGGAAGCGGTGGTGGCGACCGAAGACGTGGGTCACGACCGACCAGATCCAGGGGAAGATCCAGGTGGGGAGGAGGACAACGAGTTTGCGGGGCCAGGGGGCGTCGGCGCTGACGCCGGCCTTGATGAGTTGTTTCCGGTAGTGGGAGTGGATGGCGGAGCGGCGGAGGTCGCCGAGGTCCTGGAGGGCTTACCGCGAGCGCCTGCTCCCCGATTCGGCGGCCGCGGCGAGTCGCCCGGAAGCGGACGTTCTGGTATGATTCTCTGGTCTAGTTGAGGAGCCCTCGTGCCCCAGCTCACCGATTTCAATCCCCGTGACTTACTCTTCCGGCTTGCTCCTGCCGAGCAAAGACTGCGGGAAGAATACCTCCAGATCGATCCTTCAATCGACCGGCTACTCAATGAAACGGTAGTCAGGGATAACGTTCGCCGGAGCGCCCTGTTCCTTGAATTGTTCTGGGTGTCAGCGTGCATCTACGAATCGATCCAGCGAAACGGGCTCAGCCTGGACAGTGTAACAGCGGAGCAGATCGCCGGATTCGTTCAGGAGGCGGCACAGACAACGCGGCTGGACGTAATGAGCATTATGCGGGAGGCCATCGAGGACCTCCAGTTGGTGGTTCCGACAAAGATGCCGCCCGCCCCCGCATTCGCGGCGATGACGCGAATGATCAGATCGGTAATAGTCGCCTGCCCCATTTCCGAACTCGAGTCCGGTGCGATGAAGGCCGGGGCCGAGAACTGGGGACACCGCTGCCGTGTGGCTTATGACGGCATCCAGGCCTTTCTGCTGCGCTGTGATCAGGGCGAAAAGGATCGTGCGGGCATCGTGGGTCGGCAGTATGCACGTGGCGAGTTGACTCTCGAGGAGGTTGGACGTCTGCTGGAGTTGCATCCGGTTGATGCCGTTGCACTCCTCGAGGCGATGGATTACGTGAGACGAGTCGACACAATCAGACTTGCTGACGTTGATCGGAGTCGTCTGCTGGAACGCATTCGCGTTGACCGGTTGCGCCGCAAGGGAGTGGTCCCGGTTTCACGAGAGGCAATTGGTCGGGATGTCATCGCGAGCGAACGGATTGAAGGGATAGACGCCCGTCGCTGGATTTCTCGTGAGCACGGCTAGCCGGTGCCATGGGGGACGCGGCACGCACGTATTCCGACGATGAAGAGGAAACACTCGCGCGACATCTTCGTGGGCTGACCGAGCGCGTCCACCGAGCGGAATTCGCGGCACATGTAATTGACAGTGCTTTCATGAAGTCGCTGCATGGTGAGTTATTCCAAGGCGTGCGTTCGTTCGCGGGCATTCCGCTATCGCCGTCACTTCGCCGCATGATTCCGAGTAGGCGATGCCCGAGACAGGTGCTAACCGGAGAAGTTAGATGACGACCGCCGTGTGGGCTGCGATCGCCGCGAGTTTTTCGGCGGTGTCTTCGCTACTTATGCTGTTGATTCAGCGGCGAAACCTTCTTGAGGCTGCTCGCCCAGAACTGGTTTTGACAGGTTGGGCCCGAGCGGCCTCCGGTCAGGGTACTGGCGCGCATGAAGTCATAAGGTTTGACGCAATCCGGAATATTGGCCGGGGCCCGGCACTCAACGTCGTCATCAACTGCCTGCATGACGTTGATAATCGCCCGACAGCGGTCCTGAACACAACGCGGTTGCCAATTCTCGCCGCGGGTGACACCGCCACGATTGCAGGGCAAATCATAGTCTGGTGGAAGAACGTGCCCGGAGAGCCCGCGAAGAGGGTACTCCCATTGAGCATCACAATCCTGTGCTGGGATTCTCGCTCCTTCCGACACGAGACCCGGTACAACCTCTTGGCGCTGGAGTCCGAGTTCCTCGCGACAGATCAGATCGCTACCGGTGTGATGCTCGCCAATCGTACGACCTCGGCGCGCTCTGTATTGAGGATCAGATTGGCCAGAAGAGCTGCGCGGTCTGTCGCAGTGGTGAAGAAACTACTACACGGAATAGCGGCGCTCATGCGGAGGTCCGTGAAGGCGCTTGGCCGCACCCGAGTGCGGCGCTCCGCCGGAATGCCCAACTAGCGATGGCCGACGACCGAGCCTAGCCGGCGCGGACCGCACACTACAGTCTGTTGAGCCTGTGCGCCGCTCATCCCGAGGCCCGCAGCAGACGCGCGAGACGTTGGAGAAAGCAACGAGGGAACATCTGGAGGCCGTCGAATGTCACATCCGGTCGCACCGCTCGACGCAACACTAGGATGAGCCTCGGGAGGGCCAGCGAGTCTAGTCATTGGGCCAGGTCCCGCTCTGACTGACGACTCAGCACCGGGATGCGCTCCAGCGAAAAAATGGGACTGTACCTGGCAGAGGTCAGTTCCCGTGGGCTTACGATGTCGTTATGAAGGGCGGCCTCCGGCTTGCACCGAAGCAGAAGGGCGTGTATTTCCCCCAGAGCAAAACCATAGATCTCGGGCATGTGCATCTCTCACCGATGGTCGAAACCAGGTGCTTCGGCCGTCCCGGGGCGCATCCCGCCTCACCTCCCGCCGCGGCCTTATAATTAGTCGCCGTGCGCGAGCCCCCGCCCCCGCGCCGGCCAATTCCTTCAGCCGAGGCCACACCCCCGTGAGCCGACGATGCGCCCAGAATAGAGCCGATTTCGGCTTAGCCGCCTCAGAGATGGCCCGGCGCGCCCGTTCGGATCGGCGCCAGACAGCCCGATGATCGACCAATTCTTCACCCACCCGATCCTCAACTCCCCCTACGAGCTACCCGCTCGCCACTGGGAGCTCGACGAGCACGGCCAGCCCACCGGCCAGATCGTCGATGGCCGGCGGAAGGCCGACTTCATTACCCCGATCCCCAAGGCGAGGAAGCAGGGGAAGGGTCAGACGTCGATGGTCCTCGACGAGGGGAAGGGCCTCTCGACCCCCGAGCAGGAGTACCACCGCACTCTTATTAATGATCTCCGCCTGCAGGTGAGCCGCTGGCGCGAGCTGCCCGAGTCGGCCGACTGGCACGTAACGCCGGAGACCCGGCGCCTGCTGCAGCACTGGCGGCACCACAAGTACAGCGACATCCGCCCGTTCTTCTGCCAGGTCGAAGCCGCGGAGACAATGATCTGGCTGACGGAGGTGGGACCCGAAATCGGCAAGGAAGGAAAGCGCTACCTCGATCACCTCGGCGCGGTGAACCAGGATGCCAACCCCGAGCTGCTCCGATTGGCGCTCAAGCTGGCCACCGGCGCCGGCAAGACGACGGTGATGGCGATGATCATCGCGTGGCAGACGATCAATGCCGTACGACATCCGTCGTCGAAGCGGTTTACCCGAGGATTCCTGGTGGCGACGCCGGGGATCACCATCAAGGACCGGCTCCGGGTGCTTCTGCCCAGCGACCCCGACTCCTACTATCGGACCCGCGAGTTGATTCCGACGGAGCTGGTCGGCGAACTCGGCAAGGCCAAGATCGTTATCACCAACTATCACGCATTCAAGCTTCGCGAGACGTTGCCGCTCGCCAAGGGCACCCGCGCGCTGCTGCAGGGTTATGGACCCGAATTGCAGACGCTCGAAACACCGGGACTGATGCTCCAGAGGGTGATGCCCGACCTGATGGGAATCAAGAACATCCTCGCCATCAACGACGAAGCGCATCATTGTTACCGCGAGAAGCAGGTCGACGAGGAAGACAAGCTCAAGGGGGACGAGCGGAAGGAGGCGGAAGCGAACCAGGAAGCCGCCCGTGTCTGGATCTCCGGGCTCGAGCTCGTCAACCAACAGCTTGGCCTGCAGCGCGTGCTCGACCTCTCGGCGACACCCTTCTTCCTGAGCGGATCGGGCTATGCCGAAGGAACGCTCTTTCCGTGGACGATGTCCGACTTCTCGCTGATGGACGCGATCGAATGCGGCATCGTGAAGCTGCCGCGGGTGCCGGTGGCCGACAACATCCCGGAGGCGGAAGCACCGATCTTCCGCGACCTCTGGAAGCACATCGGCAACAAGATGCCGAAGAAGGGCCGCGGCAAGAACAAGGAACTCGACCCGCTCGCCATCCCCAACCAGTTGCAGACCGCGCTCGAAGCTCTCTACGGGCACTATACCGGCACGTTCGAACTCTGGAAGAAGGCCGGCATCAACGAACCGCCTTGCTTCATCGTGGTCTGCAACAACACCGCCACGTCGAAACTGGTGTTCGACTACATCGTGGGCTTCAACCGCGAGAACGACGACGGCTCCGGGTCGCACGTCCCGGGGCGGTTGCCGTTGTTCCGCAATTTCGATGAGCACGGCAACGCCGCGGCACGGCCCCCATCGCTGCTGATTGACAGTGAGCAGCTTGAGTCTGGCGACGCGCTCGATCCGCAGTTCCGGAAGATGGCGGCGGCGGAAATCGAGCAATACCGTCGCGAGATCGTCGAGCGCACCGGCGATCAGCAGAGCGCCGAGAAGCTGACTGATCAGGATCTCCTCCGCGAAGTCATGAACACCGTTGGCAAGCAGGGCCGGCTTGGCGAGCAAATCCGCTGCGTCGTCTCGGTGTCGATGCTCACGGAAGGTTGGGATGCCAACACCGTAACCCACGTGCTCGGCGTGCGGGCGTTCGGCACGCAGCTCCTCTGCGAGCAGGTCATCGGTCGAGCCCTGCGCCGCCAGTCGTACGACATCAACGAAGAGGGTCTCTTCAACGTGGAGTACGCCGATGTCCTTGGCGTGCCGTTCGACTTTACCGCCAAGCCGGTTCTCGCTCCGCCGCAACCGCCGCGACAGACGGTGCAGGTCAAGGCGATGGCCGATCGAGCCGAGCTGGAAATCCGCTTCCCCCGCGTCGAAGGCTATAGGATCGAGCTACCGGAGGAGCGGCTGGAGGCGACGTTCACCGACGATAGCACCCTTCGTCTTACCCCGGAGCTCGTTGGACCATCGGTCACACACAACGCCGGCATCGTCGGTGAAGGCGTCGATCTCTCGCTGGCGCATCTCAAGGAGCAGCGGCAGTCGACGGTCCTCTTTCATCTCGCGAGACACCTGCTCCTCAAGCACTGGCGCGATCCGAACGGCGAACCCAAACTCTTTCTGTTCAACCAGCTCAAGGGTATCGCCCGGCAGTGGATGGACCATCACCTCGAATGCGTCGGCGGGACATACCCCGCGCTGCTGCAATACCCGGAGCTTGCCGACATGGCGGCGGACAAGATCACCGCCGCGATCGTCACGAGATTCGCCAGTGAGCGGCCGATCGTGGCACTCCTCGATCCCTACAATCCGACCGGATCGACGCGCCACGTGAACTTCACCACTTCCAAGACACTGCGCTGGCAAACCGACCCTCGACGGTGTCACATCAACTGGGTGATTCTCGACAGCAACTGGGAAGCCGAATTCTGCCGGGCGTTGGAGCGCCACCAGCTTGTGCGATCATACGTGAAGAATCACAACCTTGGGTTCGAGGTGCCCTACCGGCTCGGGTCATCGGCTCGGCGGTATCGGCCCGACTTCATTGTCCGGGTCGACGACGGTCACGGCGGCGACGACCTGCTGAACCTTGTCGTCGAGATCAAGGGTCGCCGGCGCGAAGACGCCAAGGCGAAGGCGGAGACGCTCCGGACCTATTGGGTTCCGGCCGTGAACCATCGCGGTGACTTTGGCAGATGGGACGCGGCGGAGTTTACTGACGTCTACTCGATCGAGACGGCGTTCGAGGAGGACGTCGCAGCCCACGTTCAGCAGATGATCGACGTGCCACTCGGTTCCGGCGCGACGGAGGTCGCAGCCGCGGATGCCTGAGGCCCCGGTCGAGATCGGTCGAGCGCGTCAGCTCTTCAGCTTCCTGAAGGCGTTCGCCGAGCAGCGAATGCCCAAGCAACGAACGACGGCTCAGCATCTCTGGTCGCTCGCGCTGGATGATCTCCCGAAGCATCCAGCTATCGCAGTCGGAACCGTCATTCTCGCCAATGAGCAGGATGGCACCTCGGCCGATGAAGCAGCTGCGGAGCCGCTGCTGCGGGTGACTCGACCGAAACTCACCAAGTCTCCGCCACCTCCGGCAGCGATTCTTGAGTTCCTGAACCCCGGATGGGAGGAGCCTGAGGCGGCGGTCGACGTTCTTGCGTCGAGAAATGTGCCGCGCGGGCCGGAGACGGTCACAGTGTACTTCAACGATGATCCGGCGCGGGTGGCTGCACTGGAGGCTTGGAAGTCGAAGCGCTCAGCGTGGGCAACCGCAGAGATCCCCGCTCGCCGCGTGATGGATGTGTATTCGCGGCTCTACGCCCTCCTGCGTCAGATTGAACTCGAGAGCGAACAGGTCGAGCTGGTTCTTGGAGACGGTCGCCTCCGTTGGAACCATCCTGGTGGCGCGATCGATCATCCAGTGCTCCTGCAGCGAGTCGAGCTGGTCTTCGACACTGATCGGAACGAGTTCCGGGTCGTCGACGCCGATCGACCGCCCGAGATCTACACTGCAGTGCTCGGCAGTGATGATATCTCGCCGGAGCAACATCAAGCGCTCCGGGAGGATTTGGCCAAGGGCGGCTTCCATCCGCTCGCTGGCGCAGCCACATCCGGCTTTCTCCGGCGACTCGCAGCGACGCTGGGCCCGAGATGCGATTTCGTTGAGCACCGGCCCGGGCCCCCAACATCGTCGGACCCGGTGATCGGCAGAGATCCGTTTCTGATACTGCGGACGCGGCCACCCGGGTTTGTGGCGGCGTTTGACAGGATCCTCGGTGATCTCGAAAACCGCAACACTCTTCCAACGGCGCTTACGCGGGTGCTTGGAGTCGATAGGGACGTACCCACTGCCGCGCCCATGGACGCTACGCCGCCCTGGGGAGAGCCACCCGACGTACTCCTCAGCAAGCCTGCCAACGCTGACCAGATCAGGATTGCGCAGGTGCTGGAGCACCAGCGCGCCGTGCTTGTTCAAGGTCCGCCCGGAACGGGCAAGAGCCACACGATCGCCAATCTGATCGGGCATCTGGTGGCGCAGGGCAAGCGCGTGCTCGTGACGAGTCATACAACCAAGGCACTCAAGGTACTTCGCGAAGAAGTCGTCGAAACACTGCGGCCGCTCTGCGTTGCCGTCCTCGACAACGATTCGGAGGGACGGGCGCAGCTGGAGGGCTCCATTCGTGGAATTCTCTCGCGATTGACTGCGTCGTCGGAAGATCACCTCGGCACCGAAGTTGCCGATCTCGCATTGCGACGGCTGGCGCTCAACACCGAGATTGCCGGAATCGTCAAGGACCTGCGTATGGTTCGTCTCGCCGAGTACGAAGCAATCGTAATCGATGGTGAGTCGATCGAGCCGGCTGCAGCCGCTGCGTGGGTACGAGCCAACGCGGCCGAACATTCGTGGGTTCCGGGGCCAGTTGATGCTCGCGCGCCGCTTCCCCTGTCGCCTGACGAACTCTTGGAGCTGTATGCCTCGACCGCGCAAGTGACGCGGGGAGAGGTGAAGGAACTGGTCGGCGGTCTACCGGAACCGACACTGCTCCTGCAGCCTGACCAGTTCAGCGCAAACGTTGCTGCTGCCGCCATGGTCGAGCCATCCGGATCGGCGGTGTTCTGGTCGAGACCGCCAAACGAGTCCGACTTGACAGCGCTATCGGATCTCGATGAATGCACGCGGCAGACCACGGCTGCACTCGACCGTCTTGCGTCTTGGCAGCGCGCAATTATTGCCATCGGCCATGGCGATGGGAAAGGACCACAGACATGGGTGGATCTGGCACGAATGGTCGAAGACGCGCGAGATCTGTGGGAACGCTCGCGCCCAGTTCTGCTGGAGCATGCCGTCGAGCAGGTTCCTCCGGGATCGGCCGAGGAATGGCGGAAGGTTGCGCAGGAGATACGGACACACGTGTCGGCGGGTGGATCCCTGAGTCTTTTAGCGTTGCTGACGAAGGGCAAGTGGAAGGCGCTAGTCCGTGGTGCCCGCGTCAATGGCGCCGAGCCGTCCGCCGCGGCCGATTTCAACGCGCTGGCAATACACTTCGCGCTCCAGGACGCGCGATCCCGTCTCGCGGTGCGTTGGGCCCGGCTCGCT
>JBOHRZ010000103.1:0-8472 GCA_050732975.1 Gemmatimonadales bacterium | reverse complement strand
CACTGCGGTGAGTCGCCGGTCGCGGCCGCGCAACTGGCCGAGGAGCGCGGCGGCCATCCGATCGCGAGTGCGCTCCAGCCGGGCTCGGCGCATCGCCACGAGGCTGCCCAGCGCCCGGTTCAGCCGTTTGCGCGAGGCGGCCATCCGGCCAGCGACGGCGTGGCGGTCCGGCAGCGCGAACTCCGCCGCCTGCGACGGCGTTGCAGCGCGCACGTCGGCGACGAGGTCGGCCAACGTGATGTCTACTTCATGTCCCACCGCGCTGATGACGGGGACGGTGCACGCGGCGATCGCCCGGCACACCGCTTCGTCGTTGAACGCCGCGAGGTCATCCTTGCCGCCGCCGCCCCGGCCGATGATGCAGCAGTCGACGCCGTCGAGACGGCAGACGATCCGCAGGGCACGCACCAGTTGCACCGACGCCCCGTCTCCCTGCACCGCGCTGTTGACCACCAGCACGTCGACCGATGGCCAGCGGCGCGCCGCGACCGTAATGACATCGTGCACCGCCGCGCCCGAGATCGACGTGATCACCGCGATGCGGACGGCGTACTCCGGCAGGCGGCGCTTGCGTCCCGGATCGAGAAGCCCCTCGGCCAGGAGCGCCTGCTTGACGCGCTCAAACGCAAGGGTCTGGGCACCGATCGCCGCGGCCGGCAGCACTCGCGTCACGTTGAAGCGCAGCGCCGTGCGTTCTTCCCAGACGCTGGCGCGGCCGAACGCGAAGACCTCGGCGCCTTCCTCCAGCGGCGTGCGCAGTTCGGCGGCGACGTTCTGCCAGATGGTACAGTCCACCCTGGCGGTGGCGTCGCGCAGCGCGAAATAGAGGTGGCCTCGCGGGCTGCGCTTCACCCCGGTGAGTTCGCCGCGCACCCAGATCCATGCCGCGACGCCTTCGACGCTGGTCTTGATCGTCCGGGCCAGCCGGGCGACGGACCAGGCCTCGTCGAGACCGGTCACGCCGCGGCCTCCGCCGCCTTCACTGTATTGAATAACAACATAGCGATCGTCAGAGGACCGACCCCGCCCGGCACCGGCGTAATCGCCCCGGCGATCTCCCGGACGAGCTTGAAGTCTACGTCGCCGGCGAGCCGGTAGCCGCGCGGCTGGCCCGCGTCGTCGACCCGGCTGGTGCCCACATCGATCACCGCGGCGCCGGGCCGCACCGCCCCGGCGCCGATCGTCCCGGGGCGACCGATCGCGACCACCAGGATGTCGGCACCACGGCACACCGCGTCAAGGTCGCGGGTCCGCGAGTGCGCCAGGGTCACGGTGGCGTCGCCGCCTCGCCCGGGTTGACTCAGCAGCGTCGCCAGCGGCCGGCCCACCAGGTTGGACCGGCCAACGATCACGACATTGGCTCCGCGGGTTTCGATCGCCGAGCGCCGCAGCAGCTCCTGAACCCCGAGCGGCGTGGCCGGGACGAAGCCGGTCGGGTCGCCGAGCGCCAGTTTGCCGGCGTTGAGCGGATGCAGTCCGTCGACATCCTTCGCCGGATCGATGGCACGCATCACGCGCCCCGGGTCGATCTGCGGCGGCAGCGGTAACTGGCAGATGATCCCGTGCACGGCGCGATCGGCGTTGAGGCGGTCGAGTTCGGCAAGCACCGCGGATTCGAGCGCGTCGGCCCGAAGCGAGACCACCGTCGACTCGATTCCGGCTTCGCCACAGGCGCGCGCCTTGTTGCGCACGTAGGCGTGCGACGCCGGATCGTCACCGACCAGCACCACGGCGAGCCCGGGGATGATCCCGCGAGTGCGGAGCCCGGCGACCCGCTGGGCCACATCCCGCCGCACCGCCTTCCCGATCGCGACCCCGTCGATGGTGATGGCGGTCACTTCGCGACGTCCGAGGCGCGCGTCTCGCGGATCACCGTGACCCGGATCTGGCCGGGGTACTGCAGCTCGCTTTCGATCCGCCGCGCGATCGTCTCGGCCAGAGTCTGGGCGTCGGCATCGCCGATCTGTTGCGGTTTGACGATGACCCGCACCTCGCGCCCGGCCTGGATCACGGTGGTGGTATCGACGCCGGGATATCCGCCGGCGATTTCCTCGAGCCGGGTGAGCCGCTTCACGTAGCTCTCGAACGCTTCCCGGCGTGCACCGGGCCGCGAGCCGCTGATGGCATCCGCCGCCTGCACCAGCACCGACTCCGACGACTCGTGCGCCACGTCGTCGTGGTGCGCCTCGATGCAATTCAACACCGCTGCGCTCTCGCCGTGCTTGCGGCACACTTCGACGCCGAGCTGGACATGGGTGCCTTCGCTCTCGTGGGTGAGCACCTTGCCGATGTCGTGCAGCAGGCCGCCGCGCTTGGCCAGCGCGACGTCCAGATGCAGCTCGGCCGCCATCATTCCGGCCAGCCAGGCGACTTCCTTGGAATGTTCGTACAGGTTCTGGCCATACGAGGTCCGGTATCGCATCCTCCCGATCAGCCGAATCAGCTCCGGATGCAATCCGTGCACGCCGACATCGTAGGCCGCCTGTTCACCCAGCTCCACCAGTTGGCGATCGAGTTCGTTGCGTGTCTTGCCGACCAGTTCCTCGACCCGACCCGGATGGATGCGGCCGTCGGCAATGAGGGCTTCGAGCGCCCGCCGCGCCACTTCGCGCCGGATGGGATCGAAGCACGAGATGCCGACGGTGTCCGGCGTGTCGTCGATGATGACGTCGACGCCGGTCGCCAGCTCGAAGGCGCGGATGTTGCGCCCTTCGCGTCCGATGATCCGTCCCTTCATCTCGTCGCTGGGCAGCGCCACGGTGGCGACCGTCGTCTCGGCGGTATGTTCGGCGGCCAGACGCTGGCTCGCCATGGCGATGATCCGGCGGGCGTCCTTTTCCGCTTCGCGGCGGGCCTTGTCCTTGATCTCGCGGGCCAGCGCGGCGGCGTCGGTGCGGGCTTCGTCTTCGACCTGCTGGCGGACTTCGCGTGCCGCCTCGTCGGCGGTGAGCGCGGCGATCCGTTCCAGACGCGCCTGGACCTCGCGCTGGGCGCGGTCGAGTTCTTCCTGGCGCTGGACGGCGGCGGTTTCCTTGCGCCCCAGGTCGTTGCGCCGCTGCTCGAGCGCCCGCTCGTCGCCGCGGAGCCGGTCCTGGCGTTCGCCGACGCCGGCTTCGCGATCGGCCAGGCGTCGTTCGGCCTGATCAAGTTCCTCGCGTCGACGTGCCGCCTCGCGGGCGGCTTCTTCCTTGACGGCCAGCGCCTCCTCGCGCGCCACGACCTGCTGGCGCTCGCGGTCGATGGCGGCATCGCGCGCGCCGGCATCGCGCAATGCCGCGGCGCGCGTCTCGGCCTCGGCCACGATGGCCCGTGCCGTGCGCTTCCGCATCGAGAGGATGGCGTTGAGAATCAGGATCGCGGCGATCGCGCCGCCCACAGCACCGCCGGCGATGGCGGCGATCAGCGTCGTGTCCATCATCTATCTCCACCGGCGCCGGAACAGCGCCGGTTTGAAGTCAGGAGATCATGCCTTCGCTGCCCGCTTTGCCGGGGGCAGCACCCGGGCAATGTCATCGATCAGCGCGGAGATTCGCTCGGCCACATCGGTATCGGTGCGCCGGCTGCGAAACAGCTCGTCGGTGACGGCGAGGCCGGCGAGAATCGCCGCCTTGTATGCCTCCAGCGACGGCGACGCGGCCCGGATCCGGCGCAACGCCTCGTCGAAGTGTTCCGCCACGGCTTGCGCGTAGGCCGGCGGCAGCTCGGTACGCAACTGCATTTCCTCACCGCCGACCCGGACCTTCACCGAATGCTTCGCCGGCGTACTCACGATGCCGGTTCCGGCGATCCGGCCTCGTCGACGAAGATCAGTCGCCGCTGCAAGTCGAGCACCATGTCGCGGGCCCGCTCGACGCGGGCGCGCAGATCGAGATTCTCGGCCTCCAGTTCGAGGGCGCGTCCCCGGGCGCGCAGCGCGGCGTCGCCGGGCACCATGCCGCCTTCGGACTTGAGGGCCTGCAGTTCCGCTTCAGCCTTCTGGCACCGTCGCCGCCAGGTCGCCAGTTCGTCAACCAGGTGACCGACCGCTCGCTCGAGCTCGCCGAGCGCCTGCTGATCAGCCCGCGTGTACGGTGACGTCACGCTCTCGCTCCAGTGCGCCGCGCAGTCGTTGCATCGCCCGCTCCACTTCGGCATCGGTGAGGGTGCGGTCGGCCGCGCGGAAGACCAGCCGCAGAGTGATATTGCGCTGCCCGGCCGCTACACCCTGCCCGCGATACTCGTCGACGACGGCGACGGTCTCGAGCGCGTCCCGTCGCCCGCGCGAACCGAGCAGAGCGACCAGCTCCGCGACCGGACGCCGCACGGCGATTCCCACCGTGATGTCGCGCACCACCGGCGGGAAGACCGGCAGCGGCACGAACGATCCGCCGGCGGCTGTCGCCGCTACGACGCGGATCTCGCCGCCGAACAGCGGTGCCGCCCACGGCGGCGCATCCGCATCGCAGGAGCCGCAACTTCCGACGGTTGCGCCGTCGCCGGTGACAGCGATCCATCGGGCCCCCTCAACTTGAACCGTGGCGGCGGGATGCGCCAGAGCGACCAGGTCTTCGAAGATGCCGATCGCGTCCCAGCGATCCCAGTCGCGACCCTTGCCGCCTTCGGTCCAGTGCCGCGGCGCGCGCGCGCCGGTCACCACGAAGGCGACGTGCATCGCCTCGGACGGCGGCGTTCCGCCGCCGGAAAACGCGGTGCCGACTTCGAAGAGACGAACATCGGCGGTCCGGTACGACCAATCGGTCTCGACTTCGCGGACCAGCGATGGCAACAACCGCGGCCGCAATTCGGCGTGATCGGCCGACACGGGATTGACGATTCGCAGGCCGCCTTCGGCGCCGCCCGCGACCATCGGCATGGTCACGACCTCGGCGAGACCGTAGCCGGCCAGCGCGGTACGCAGCCGCTCGGCGGCGGCCCAGCCGGCATCGTCGTCGCGCAACCCCGGGCGGAACGGCCGCAGCTCGGTCGGGAGCTGATCGTAGCCATGAATGCGAGCCACCTCTTCGACCAGATCGATCTCCGACACCAGGTCGCTGCGCCAGCCGGGAACGCCGACGGCGATCCGATCGTCCCCCGGTTTGGCCACCACCGTCGCGCCGATCGCGACGAGACACTTCTCGATGGCGTTGATCGGCAGCGGTACGCCGAGCACCTGCGCCACCCTGGAGGGCCGCAGAAAGATTCGCGGCGGATGGCCGGGCTCCGGGTAGCAGTCGGCGGCGCCACCGTCGAGAGCACCGCCGGCAAGGGTGACGATCAGGCGAATGCAGCGGCGCAGCGCGTCGACCGCTCCCCACCGGTCGGTGCCGCGCTCGAAACGATGGGACGCATCGGTCGCAAGATCCAGCGCCCGGCGACTGCGTCGCACCCGCACCGGGTCGAACCAGGCACACTCCAGGAAGATGTCGGTGGTGCTGTCGCGCACTTGGGTATCCCGCCCACCCATGACGCCCGCCACACCGACGACGCGGTCGGCGTCGGCGATGACCAGTGCACCCTCGGGCATCTCGCGCCGCACGCCGTCGAGCGTCACGACGCACTCGCCGGCGCGGGCGGCCCGCGCCACGATCGCCGGTCCATGCAATTGCGACACGTCATAAGCGTGCATCGGCTGGTTCAGCTCCAGCAGGATGTAATTGGTGGCGTCGACGATGTTGTTGATCGACCGGGAGCCCACCGCGACCAGGCGGTTGCGCAACCACTCGGGCGATGGACCCACGCGTACGCCGCGGATCGTCGCCGCGAGGAAGCGGCGGCAGCCGGCCCGGTCTTCGATCGCCAACCGGACGCCGCCGACCGGCGCCTCGTCGCCGAATCGCGCCGGTCCGGCCACCTCGACGCCGGCTTCGCCGGGAATCTCCGGCAGCCGGAACTGCACGCCAAGCGACGCCGCCAGTTCGCGTGCGATACCGACGTGTCCCAGCAGATCACCGCGATTGGGCGTCACATCGATCACCAGTCGTTCGTCGCCGACATCGAGCACGTCGAGGAGCGGAGTTCCGGGTGCGGCATCGGTGTCGAGCGTGAGCAGACCATCGTGATCGTCGCCGAGGCCGAGTTCCCTGGCGCTGCAGAGCATGCCTTCGGACACCTCGCCGCGCAGCTTGCGCTTCTCGATCATCATTCCGCCCGGCATCACCGTCCCGACGCGGGCGAACGGATACCGGCCGCCGGCCACGACATTGGGCGCGCCGCAGACCACGGTCCACAGAGTGCCGCTGCCGTCGTCGACGGTGGTGACGCGCAGCTTGTCGGCGTTCGGGTGCGGATGGGCCTCCGTCACCAATCCCACGACGAAGCGGCTGAGATCGGCGCCAACCGGCTCGATGGAGTCCACCGGCGCGCCGAGCATCGCCAGACGCGCCGCCAGGTCGTCGCTCCGGAGCGGCCGGCGGAGCAAAGCTTCAAGCCAGCGCCGTGACGCATTCACGGGCGCTGCTCGCCGAATTGCGCCAGAAACCGCATGTCGCCGCCGAACAGCAGCCGGATGTCGGGAATTCCGTAGCGCACCATCGCCATGCGGTGTGGTCCCATGCCGAAGGCCCATCCGGTGAAACGCTCGGGATTGACGCCGCAGTTCTGGAGGACCTGCTCGTGCACCATGCCGCAGCCGAGGATTTCCATCCAGCCGCTTCCCTTGCACGCGGCACACCCCGGCCCGCCGCAGATGGCGCAGGAGACATCCATCTCCGCTGACGGCTCGGTGAACGGAAAGTACGACGGCCGGAACCGTACCCGCACGTCGTGCCGGAAGAATTGCCGCGCGAAGACCGTGAGGGTCGCCTTGAGGTCGACGAACGAGATGCCCTCGTCGACGGCGAGGCCTTCGATCTGGCTGAACGCGGGCGCGTGCGATGCGTCGAACGGATCGTTGCGGTACGCCACGCCGGGGATGACCACGCGGTAGGGCGGCGGACCGGCCTGCATCACCCGGATCTGCACCGGCGAGGTATGGGTGCGCAGCAGCAGTCGCTCGCCTCCGTCCCCCCGGGCGTCGAGGTACAGCGTGTCGTGCATGTCGAGCGCGGGATGGTCGGGCGGGAAGTTGAGCGCGGCGAAGTTGCGCTGCTCGTTTTCGACTTCGGGACCGAGGGCCACGGTGAAGGCCAACTGGCGGAAGATCGCCACCACGTCGTCGATGACGACGGTCACCGGGTGCCGGGTGCCGTGCCAGATGCGACGCGGCGGCATGGTGAGGTCGTCGGGTACGGCAGACGCGTCGACCGCGCCGGCGAGCTGTTGACGCCGGGTCGCAACAATCGTCGCGTACTCGGTCTTCAGAGCATTGAGTTCAGCGCCGTATTGGCGGCGTTGTTCGGCCGGAAGGTCGCCGATCTGATGTAATGAGCCAGTCAGGTAACCCTGCGATCGCCCCAGAACGCTGAGCTCGTTCGCGTCGAGCTCAGCGAGCGACCCGGAGGCCGCCGTCTGCTTGAAGAGCTCTTCGAGTTTCGCCTTTATCGTCTCAAGAGAGTCAGCCAACGTCAGCTCCAAGTCCGAACAGCGCAGCCGGAGCGTTTCCACCACCGAGAGGCCGTGGCGGACGGTGATCGCCTTGGGCCAGCGCTACTGCTGCTGCGCCTTGGCGACGTCGGCGAGTTTGCCGAACGCCGCGGCGTCCCGCACCGCGAGATCGGCGAGCACTTTGCGATTGATCTCGACGCCGGCCATCCGCAGCCCCGCCATGAGGCGCGAATAGCTCAGCTCGTGCATCCGCGCCGCGGCGCCGATGCGGGTGATCCAGAGCCGGCGGAAGTCGCCCTTCTTCTTGCGGCGATCCCGATAGGCGTAGGCCAGCCCGCGCTCGACATTCTCCTTGGAGGCCTTGTACAGCTTGCTGCGGGCCCCGCGACCGCCCTTGGCGGCCTGCATGATCTTCTTCTTGCGCGCGTGATGCGCCACTCCGCCCTTAGCACGTGGCATCGGTCAATTCCTCAGGCCTGCAACAATTTGATGGTCCGCGGATAGTCGGCCGAACTGACCAGACCGGGCTTGCCAAGGTGATTCTTCCGCTTGGTGGCCTTCTTGGTCAGGATGTGCCGCTTGTTCGCCTTGCTCCGCTTGATCTTGCCGCGTCCGGTCAGCGTGAACCGCTTCATCGCGGCGCGCTTGGTCTTCTGCTTCGGCATTGCCCGTCGTCTCCGTGTCGTGGCGCCGCGTCACTTCGGCGCGAGCACCATCACCATGTTGCGGCCGTCGAGCTTGGGGTCCTGCTCGATCTTGCCGATGTCCGCCAGCGCCGCGGCGACCCGGTCGAGGACCGCCTTGCCCAGTTCCGTGTGGGCAATCTGCCGGCCGCGGAACATCATCGTCACCTTCACCTTGTTGCCGTCACCAAGGAATTCCCGCGCGTGTCGGGTCTTGAAGTCAAAGTCGTGATCGTCAATCCCCGGCCGGTACTTCACTTCCTTGAGATGGATGACGTGCTGCTTTTTCTTCGCCGCGCGGGCCGCCTTCGCCTCCTCGAACTTGAAC
>JBOHRZ010000102.1:0-8477 GCA_050732975.1 Gemmatimonadales bacterium | reverse complement strand
GCGCGCGAGTTCCGCGCCGACCCCTCGGTGCGCTCGGGGCAGGCTCAGGGACTGCACCACGGGGGGCCCGGTCCGCGATCGCAGCGTGCCGAAGATGAAAAGCAGGTCCCCCTCGACTTCGCTCGGGGCAGGCTTTCGACGGCGCGGCGGCTGCGCCGCCGCTTGCTGCAGGCAACCGAGATCCCTCGACTTCGCAGGCGCCGTCGGCGCCTGCTGCGCTCGGGATGACAACGCCCTTCTCACCTTCTCTCCTTCTCTCCTTCTCTCTTTGTCAGCCTGCCCGCAGTCCCTGCAACACCGGCAGAATCGACGCGATGACCCACACGCCGATCGCGGTGGTCCACGCCTGACCTTTGGTGGCTTTGGCGGCGGACTGCATGCCGATCGCGATCAGCACGATGCCCCAGATGGCGAACAGATCGAACCGGCCGAGGATGGCGGCCAGGGCCGGTGCATGCACCGGATCGACGAAGCGCGCCGGGCCGATGCTCAACGCGGCCGCCGACGTGATCGACGATTCCGGCATCACCGCCGCCTCGATCGCGCCGACCACGCTGCCGACCAGGCGCGGGTAGAGCGAGAAGGTGGCAACCATGATCGCCACCTTGCCGGCCGACGAGATCCGGGCAATCATCGCGGTGATCCAGATGAGAAACGCCACGATGAAGGGCGCCACCACGAAGAAGATCACGATCCCGGCCGACGCGATCGTCTCGCCGAACTTGCGCGCCGATGCCAGTTGGTCGGCCGTCATCTGCGGGTTCTTCGCCGCCGCCTGCGCCAGTCCCCTGGTAATCTCCGCTTCAATCACCGGCTGCATCAGATTCTTCGTCGCGAGGAAGATCACCACGCCGAGAATCGCCAGCACCAGGTACGGCAGGCCGAACTTGCCGTCCTGCCGCCGGCGGAACACCGCGCTCGGGGCATAGAAGATCTCGAAGAGATCGGCCGCACCGGCCTGCTCGACGGGCTCCATCTGGGCGTCGGTCATCACAACTCCGTGGCAAGGGAATGGCCGGTGAGTATACCCGCGAACCGGAAACGGACAAGCCCTCCGTGACGGTCGTGCCTGCGTCTGCCAATCAGTCGCCGATGTCGGGTTCGGCGGCTTCCGCGCCGCGCGGGACGATTTCCGGCGACGAATTCAGCAGCCGGGCGCAGGTGTTCCAGCGCAGAATCGCGTCGTCGTCGCCTGGCGGGCGCAAGACCTCGGCCTTCTCGTACCAGGCCATCGCCTCGCGCAGTTCGTCCCAGGCCGCGAAATGGGCGCCAGGCGTATGATGCAGCAGGCTCGCCTTGGCGATCCGCTCGGCGATCACTCCGGCATAGTAGGCCTGCTCATAGGGCTCGGTGAGCCGCGCCAGGGTATCGCGCGCGCGACGCACGGCGCCACGATCTTCGGCAAACTGGTCGGTCTGCGCCAGCAGCATGGTGCGCAGGGCGCGGCGATCGCCGGGCACCACCGCGCTCACGTCGGAACAGATGCTCTCTGCCGCCCACGGTTGATTGAGCAGCCGGTACTGGTCGGCCTTGTCGAGCGCGGCGGCAATCCCCGCCGCAGTCAGCGGCTTGAGTGTGAACCTGGCGTCGTGGCTCATGACGCCTTCCGGACCAGCCGTACCAGCGCCTTGAGCGGATCGTAGAAGCGGTCCACGACGCGTTCCTTGAGCGGGATGATCGCATTGTCGGTAATGGTGATGCTCTCGGGGCAGACCGTGGTGCAGCACTTGGTGATGTTGCAGTACCCGATCCCGTCGGCTTCGCGCAGTTCGGGGAGGCGGTCGGCGGTGTCGAGCGGATGCATCTCCAGCGCGGCGACGTGAACCAGAAAGCGCGGACCGATGAAGCTGTCGAAGCGCCGGTGGTCGCGCAGCACATGGCAGACATCCTGGCAGAGGAAGCACTCGATGCACTTCCGGAATTCCTGCACCCGGTCGACGTCGCCCTGCTGCATCCGCCAGGTGCCGTCCGGCGCGTCGGGCGGGCGGGGAGTGAACGGCCGGATCCGGCGCTTGACCTCGAAATTCCACGACACGTCGGTCACCAGGTCGCGAATGTGCGGGAAGGCCCGCATCGGTTCGACGGTGACCGGGCGGGTGAGGTCGAGCTGATTGAGCCGGGTCATGCACATCAAACGCGGAATGCCGTTGATCTCGGCCGAGCACGATCCGCACTTGCCGGCCTTGCAGTTCCAGCGGCACGCCAGGTCGGGCGCGCGCTCGGCCTGGATCCGGTGCACCGCGTCGAGGACCACCATCCCCTCGGTGACTTCGGTGGGGTAATCCTCGAAGCCGCCGGTGCCGCGCTCTCCGCGCCAGATCCGGAACGTGGCCCCGCTCACTGCTGCTGCTCCTCGATGATCTGCCGCAACTCGGCCGGGAGCGGCGGGATCGGTTCGCGTGTCAGGGTCATGCTGCCGTCACCGCCTTTGCGAATCACGATGTTGACCTGCGAGAACGCGGGATCCTTGTCCGGGAAGTCGTCACGAAAATGCCCGCCGCGGCTCTCGCGCCGTTCGATCGCCGCGCGGGTAATCGCCTCGGAGACCAGCAGCAGGTTGGGCAGGTCGAGTGCCGTGTGCCACCCCGGGTTGTACTCGCGGCCGCCCGCAACGCCGGCCGATGCGGCGCGGCGGCGCAGCTCGCCCAATTTGTTCAGCGCCTGCTGCAGGTCGTCCTCGCGGCGCACGATGCCGACCAGATCCTGCATCGTCGTCTGCAGATCGTGCTGCACCTGATACGGGCTCTCGGCGGCGACCCCGCGTTCCAGTGGCGCCAGGGCATCGCGCACCGCGCGCTCGATGTCGGCCGGTTCGACGGCTGCCCGCGGATGCGATGCGGCGAAGGAGGCGGCGTGCTCGCCGGCTCGCTTGCCGAACACCAGCAGATCGGAAAGTGAATTGCCGCCGAGCCGATTGGCACCGTGCAGGCCGGCGGCACATTCCCCGGCGGCAAAGAGCCCGGGCACCGAACTCATCTGGGTGTCGCCGTCGACACGGATCCCGCCCATCATGTAATGCGTGGTGGGCCCGATCTCCATCGGTTCGCGGGTGATGTCGATGTCGGCGAGCTGCTTGAACTGGTGATACATGCTCGGCAGCTTGCGCTTGATGTGCTCGGCCGCGTCGGGGAGTTTCTCGCGGATCCAGGCGATGTCGAGGTACACGCCGCCGTGCGGCGACCCGCGCCCGGCGCGCACCTCGCGCATGATGCACCGGGCCACGTGGTCGCGCGTCAGCAGTTCGGGCGGACGCCGCGCGTTCTTGTCGCCCTGGACGTAGCGCCAGCCTTCGTCCGGCGTGTCGGCGGTCTGGGCCCGGTAGTTCTCCGGGATGTCATCGAACATGAACCGGCGGCCCTCGCTGTTACGCAACACGCCGCCCTCGCCGCGAACGCCTTCGGTGACCAGCAGTCCCCGCACGCTCGGAGGCCACACCATTCCGGTGGGATGAAACTGCACGAACTCCATGTCGACCAGCGCCGCGCCGGCCTGCCACGCGAGGGCGAGTCCGTCGGCGGTGTATTCCCAACTGTTGCTGGTGACGCTGAATGCCCGCCCGATGCCGCCGGTGGCCAGCACCACGGCCCGGGCGCGAAAGACCTTGAAACCGCCGCGCTCGCGATCGTAGGCCACGGCACCGGTGACCCGGCCACCTTCGAGCAGCAGCCGGATGACGGTGACCTCCATATGGACATCGACGTTCTGGTGCACGGCGTGATCCTGCAGCGTGCGGATGATCTCGAGTCCGGTGCGATCGCCGACGTGCGCCAGACGCGGGTACCGATGCCCGCCGAAGTTCCGTTGCAGCATCCGGCCATCGGCGGTGCGGTCGAACACGGCTCCCCAAGCCTCCAGCTCCTTGACCCGGTCGGGAGCTTCCCTGGCATGCAGTTCCGCCATGCGCCAGTTGTTGAGGTACTGACCGCCGCGCATCGTGTCGGCGAAATGCACCCGCCAGTTGTCGCGATCGTCGACATTGCCGAGCGACGCGGCGACACCGCCTTCCGCCATGACAGTGTGGGCCTTGCCCAGCAACGACTTGCAGACCACACCGACCCGCACCCCCGCGGCGGCGGCTTCGATCGCGGCTCGGAGCCCCGCGCCGCCGGCGCCGATCACCAGCACGTCGTGGTCGACCGTTTCGACATCGACCATCAGAAGAGTCTCCAGTCGTGCCAGATTCCCATCGAGCAGAGGCGGATGTAGAGATCGGCAAACGCGACCGACAACATCGACAGCCGCGCCCATTGCATATGATACTGGTTGCACCCGGTGGCGCAGGCATACAGCGTGCGGCGGACCGGCCGTTCGGCGATCCGGTCGAGGACGCCGCCCACCAGGTGCCGCAGCGAGTGGCAACCCAGCGTGTAGCCGCCGAGCAGCACCACGTTGACCGCGAGCACCAGCGTGCCGACGCCGATGCCGAACACGCGATGCCCCGCGGCGTCGGTGAACCAGAGCGCGTCCCAGACGTCGTGCGTCAGGATCAGCAGAAAGATCACCGCGAGATACAGGAAGTAGCGGTGCACGTTCTGCAGGATCAGCGGGAAATGCCGTTCGCCGAGGTACGACGTGCGCGGCTCGCCGACGGCGCATGCCGGGGGGTCGGCCCAGAACGCCTTGTAGTACGCGCCGCGGTAGTAGTAGCAGGTGAACCGGAATCCGCCCGGCGCCCAGAGAATCAGGATCGCCGGCGAAAAGAGCAGCCATCCCGGCCACCACGCCGGCTGCGGGCCGAGCAGCGCATGCGGCGAGGAGCCGAAAATCTCCGGCGAGTAGAACGGCGAGAGGTACGGGCCGAAGGTGTAATGGTTACCCTGCAGGGCCGCCCACGTCGAGTAGACGACGAACGCACCGAACGTGACGAAGATGATGGCCGGCGACCACCACCAGGCGTCGGTCCGCAGCGTTTCCCCGAAGCGTCGGGGAGGGGGCGCAAGTGGCAACGGCGCGTGAGCCATGTTGACGGAATCTCGCGAGCTGGGAGAACCGGCAAGTTGTGGCGGCTGGGGCGGCGAGGCAAGAGCGGTGAGGGGTGAGCGGTGAGGGGTGAGCACGCCGCGAGATGGGAGGCCCGGGGGGACCCCGCGGTCGGCTCTCCGAAATACTTACGCTACGGTACCATCACCAGGGAAGGCCCATTGATCGCAATCGTGGCGTCGGTGCACGACAACTGCCACGACGCGGCATAGCTTCCCGACGCGACGCTTCCCAGGTCGAACACCGCCGTCGTGTCGGTGTGGCTGGTGGTGGGGAACTGTTCGCCGCCGCTCGGCAGTTGCAGCGTCATCAGCGGCAGGCCGAGCTGAAACGTCCCGTGGGCGGTCACCAGCTTGGACCCGGGTGTGGTCGAGACGAACGTGAACCCGCCGCGGCATGGCGGATCGTTCTTGCAGCCGATGAGAAGGGCTGCGGCGCAGGAGACGAGGACGACGTAGCGCATGGCCGACTCACGGTTCGAGGTTCGGGTCGGGGACGGAAGCCCCTGCTTCAAGTATCGGCCCTGGCGCCCGGCCTCGGCACCGGCGGGCGCTATGGACCGCCACCGGGCGCGACGCTGATCCGGAGCCGCACCGGCTCATCGATCCGGCCGTTGGGGGAACCGACCGTGGTAAAGACGTACACCGCGTCGGCGCGCGGTGTGATGGTGTACTCGGTCTCGTCCGCGGCGCTCTGACCGGCGAGCAGCGGTTCCACCAGCGGCTGCTGCACGCTCGAGAACAGGGGACGGACCGTCAGGGCGATCGATCGGCCCGTCACCGTCGCGCGATAGTGGGCCCCCTTGGCGAGAAAGACCCGCACCGGCTCGCCGAGCGGCGCGTTGAACTCGTGGTTGAGCACCAGTGCCGCCCTGCGCTGTTGGGCCAGCGTGCTGTCGACGTGATGATGCGTGGTATCCTGTGCTGCCGCCGGGAGAATCCCGACCCCGGCAATCAGTACGGCTGCGGCGCAGCCGGGAATGACGCGATGCATGATCCCTCCTTCGTTCCAATTCGGTGACGAAACCACCCCGATCGGGCCCACACCGCTGGCGGGTGATTCCGCCCGATGCCTGATGCGTGCATTGTTCACGCGTCAGTTGGTGATTCGTTCCTTCCGGAGGTCATCATACATGCTGCTGGTTCGCCGGGGCGGCCTGGTCGCCCGCGTGCTGCTCATCGCCCTCATCGGCGCGGTTCCGCGGGCGTCGGCCCAGGGGATTCCCGCCAGTCTTACCGATGCCGACTTCTGGCATCTGATGACAGACTGCTCCGAACCGGACGGCTACTTCCGCTCGGAGAACATGCTGTCCAACGAAATCGGCTTCCAGGGAGTCATTCCGGAGCTCAGCGCCACGGTGCACGGCGGCGTGTACTTCGGCGTGGGTCCCGAGCAGAACTTCACGTACATCGCGGCCGTGCACCCCGAGATGGCGTTCATCATCGACATCCGTCACCAGAACGCCATGCAGCACCTGCTCTACAAGGCCTTGATGGAGATGTCGGACGATCGGGCCGATTTCCTGTCGCGACTCTTCTCACGGCCGCGGCCGGCCAACCTCGACACCACCAGTACCGCCGCCGCGCTTTTCGCGGCCTTCGACACGGTGCGACCGGACTCGCTGATGTACTATCGGACGCTCGATGCGGTGAAGGAGCGTCTTACCGTGACGCACGGCTTTGCCCTCGACAGCAACGAACTCCGACTGATCACCCACAACTTCGACGTGTTCTACGATGCCGGTCCCGAACTCAGCTACAATTTCACCGCCGGCTACGGCGGCTACGGCCGGGGGATGCCGACCTATGCTCGCCTGATGACCGCGACCGATGGGCAGTCGGTACCGCGGAGCTACCTCGCGACGGAGGCCAACTACCGGACCGTGCGCGACCTCGAGATACGCAACCTGATCGTGCCGCTGACCGGCGATTTCGGCGGACCGAGGGCGGTACGTGCCGCCGGCGACTACGTCCGCCAGCATGGCGGGGTGGTGACCGTCTACTACACGTCGAACGTCGAACAGTACCTCTTCCAGGACGGCAAGTGGTTCGATTTCGAAACGAATGTCGCCACGCTGCCGCTGGATTCGACCAGCACCTTCATCCGCGCCGGGCACGCCGGATTCCGCGGCAGCTTCAGCGGGGGGATGAGTACTTCGGTGCTGCAGCCGATCGAGCAGCTGATCGACGGCGTCGAGGACGGGCGGATTCAGAGCTACAGTGACGTGCTGCAGACGTCGCACTGAACAGCAGGAGAGAAGTGAGAAGTGAGAAGTGAGAAGTGAGAAGTGAGAAGTGAGAAACACGCGGCGCTGGAACCCGGACGGATGGCGGCCGTTTGCCGCAGCTCCGACCCGGCACACTTCTCACTTCTCTCTTCTCTCTTCTCACTTTCTCAGCAGCGCCACCATGTCGGCGACGCTCTGATATCCCACGCCGCGACGTAGCTCCTTGCCGTCGCTGTCAAGGAGGATGACCGTGGGAAACCCGTCTACTTTGTAGCGCTGCTTGAGGTCGCGGTGCTCGTCGCCGTCGACCTTCACGGCAATGACGTTGCCTGCCGCCGCCACCACGTCCGCGGCGGTGTACACCAGCTGGTCCATCACATGACACGGTCCGCACCAGACGGCGTCGAAGGCGATCAGCACCCGGCGATGATCGCGACGTGCGCGTGCCAACGCCCCGGCGAGCGAGGTATCAAACGCCAGCGGAACCGCCGCCCGACGCGCCGCGCGATCCGGTGCGTAGATGTCTTTTTTGGCGATCTCCTCGGCTTCGGTGGTGCCGGGATCGATCTTCACGAAGCTGATGCTGCGCCCATCCGGGTCAATCTTCGTCGGGCGATACGCCACGCCGTCGAGCCAGGCATGTTCGTCGAGCTTCCGGGCATCCGCCTTGAGCAGCGCCATTGAATCGCGCGAGATCGCCCAGGCGTCGCGTTGGTCGAAGACCCCGTCCATTTCGAATTCGGTGATCAGCACGTACGCCGGCTTGCCGCCGATCGCAACCTCGCCGGCGTGCCACCCGCGCCGGGACCACCGGAGCTGCGGCGGCGCGTCCGGCTCGGATGTGTCGGCGACAAACCACAGCGCCATCGGGTACGGACGCGAGCCGCCGTCGGCCTCGGGGACCCGCACCACCACGTTGTCGAACGAGGACCACCATTCGCCGCGGATCAGTGTCGGCGTTGTGGCGAAGCGTTCATTCGCGCTCCAGCGTCCGTTCCGGTCAGTGTCGACCCAGAGCACATCGAAGTGCGCCGCCCCCTGCATCCGATCGAGTTTGACACCGACCGAGTCGGCTCGGCTATCGCCCAGTGGAAACGCGCCCACCAGCGCCCCGCCATCGCGCCGGAGTGCCACGACCGCCCCCTTGGGGCTCCAGCGCAGGTTCGTGCCGGCGGGCGGAACGACCGGCGACAGCGCGACGGTGAACTCGGCTGGTTGCTGGGCCGCGGCCTGGCCGCCGCCTCCGGCCATGCAGACCAGCGAGAGGGCT
>JBOHRZ010000101.1:0-8508 GCA_050732975.1 Gemmatimonadales bacterium | reverse complement strand
GATCCTCAATATCCTCGCCCTCGAGCCGCTGCACGGCTTCGCGATCTCGATCCGGTTGCGGCAGCTCTCCTCCGACATTCTGCAGGTCAGCGACGGTTCGCTCTATCCCGCCCTCCACAAGTTGGAGCAGGAGGGATGGATCCGTGCCGAGTGGGGCCCGACCGAGAACAACCGCCGGGCGAAGTTCTACGCGTTGACGCGGGCGGGGCATCGCCAGTTGCGAGCGGAGGCCGCCGCGTGGGATCGTCTTTCGGCTGCGATAGATCAGGTGATGCGGTTGCGAGCGGTGGTGTGAGCCATTCCACTCCCTGGTTGTCTCGCGCCGAGCGGCTGCTCCGGATGATCGGGCTGCGACTGCGCAGCCTGCGCCATCGTCCCGCGCTGGAGCGCGAGCTGGACGACGAACTCCGGTTTCATCTCGACGAGCACACCGCCCTGCTGATGGCCCGCGGGCTCGATCCGCAAACGGCGCGACGCGAGGCGCTGCGCCAGTTCGGCGGGATCGAGCGGCGCAAGGAAGAGGTGCGTGCCACGCGCGGCATAAGCTGGATCGAGCATCTCGGACGCGATATCCGGTACGGATTCCGCGCGCTGCGGCTGGCGCCCGGCTAC
The DNA here is from genome assembly GCA_050732975.1 of Gemmatimonadales bacterium. GTDB lineage: Bacteria > Gemmatimonadota > Gemmatimonadetes > Gemmatimonadales > GWC2-71-9 > Palsa-1233. Next base: position 7,896 of record JBOHRZ010000101.1, on the reverse strand, counting down.
GCCGCAGTGGCGATCATCACCCTCGCCCTCGGCGTCGGGGCCAATACCGCCATCTTCACCGTGGTCGACGAGATTCTGCTGCGGCCGCTTCCCTACGCCGATCCTTCACGGCTGGTCCTCTTCCGCGAGGAAGGTGGAACCGCCGCCGCGCCCGCCAATTTCCTCGAGTGGCGGGCCGGGACGCGGAGCTTTGATCGAGTCGGCGCGGTGGAGTACTGGACACCAGGCCTGCGGGGATCGGAGTTCACGGAGAAGATCTTCGCGCTGCACGTCAGCAGCGACATCCTGCCGATGATGGGGATCCATCCGCTGTTCGGCCGCGTGTTCACCCCCGCGGAGGACCATGACGCGAACCGGCACGTCGCGGTGTTGCGCTACGATTTCTGGCAGCAGCGCTTCGGCGGCGATCCCGCGGTCCTGGGCCGCACTGTGGTTCTCGACGGCGAGACGTACACCATCATCGGAGTAATGCCGAAGGGATTCCGGTTCGCGCCGTTCTGGGCGACGGAGGCGGTGCTCTGGGCTCCGCTGCCGCTCGATCAGCGGACCACCGACCGAGGTGGCGCATCCTTGCGGATCTTCGCGCGGCTCAAGCCCGGCGTGACACTGGCGCAGGCGGATGGCGATGTCCGGGCGGTCGCCGGCCGACTCGAGGCACTCTATCCGGGGACCAACCAGAGCGTTTCGCTCACGCCGTTGTCGGAGATGGTCACCGGCCAGGTACGGCCGGCGCTGATGATCCTCCTCGTTGCGGTGGGGCTGGTGCTGCTGATTGCCTGCGCCAACGTGGCACACCTGCAATTGATTCGCGCCGCCGCGAGAGAACGGGAATACGCCGTGCGCAGCGCACTCGGCGCCACGCGAGGACGGCTGGTCCAGCAATCGCTGGTCGAGAGCACGCTCCTGTCGCTCGCCGGCGGCGTCGCGGGACTCGTGCTGGCCGAAGCCGGCGTCAAGCTTCTCGTGGCGCTGGCTCCGGCGGAGCTGCCGCGACTCGGTGCCATCAGGCTCGACAGCGGAGTCTTTCTCTACCTGCTGCTCATCGCCGTCTTCGCCGCGGTGATCTTCGGGGTCGCGCCGGCGCTCACCTCCTCGCGGGTACGGGCCGAAAGTGCGCTGAAGGAAGGCGGACGGACACCGTCCGACACGCCACGACGACGGCGAATGCGCGGCGCGCTGGTAGTGTCGGAATTCGCGATGGCGCTCCTGCTCGTGGTCGGTGCGGGCCTGGTGCTGCGCTCATTTGTCGGACTGCTGGCCGTGGATCCGGGATTCGATCCGCAGCACACCCTGTCGATGGTCGTGGCGGTCGACGGAAGCCGGTCGAATGCCCCGGGCGCGCGGGAACAGTTCTTCAGTCAGCTCGTCGATCGGGTGCAGAAGCTGCCCGGAGTCGAGGCGGCGAGCGCCATCAATCACCTGCCGCTGCACGGTGATCACTGGACCTTCACCTATCACGTCGATGGACAGCCGACGCCGCCGCGGGGCAAGGAATTGCGGGCTCAGTTCCTGGTCGCGCGGCCCGGCTACTTCCGCGCGATGCATGCCGTGCTGCAAGCCGGTCGCGACATTGATCAGGCGGATCTTTCCGGGCACCGGAAAGTCGTCATCGTCAATGATGTCATGGCGCGGCATGCGTGGCCGCGCGGCGGGGCGCTGGGACGTCGGATCAGCATTCACGACAACCCTGCCCCGAACGACTGGTACACCGTGATCGGGGTGGTCCGGGACATTCGTCAGGACACCTGGTCGGGCCAGGCGGTCGACGAGATGTACTTCCCGAATAGCCCGGCGCTCGCCGGCGCACAGGGGCTCGCGCGCGAGCTCGACCCGAGTGCACTCACGCTGGTGATTCGCTCAGCTGCGAATCCGACCGGGATCACCCGCACGGTGCGGGCTGTCGTGCACGACCTCGATCCCGATGTGACGATTTCCGACATCATCACGCTGGAGGGAGCGATCGGCGAGCAACTCGCGGCGCCGAGGTTCTACCTCGTCCTGCTGGCGCTGTTCGCGTTCGTGGCGGTAACGCTCGCGGCGATCGGGGTGTACGGTGTGATCAGCTACTCGGTGGCGCGACGCACGCACGAGATCGGCGTGCGCCTGGCGCTGGGTGCCGCACGGGAGGATGCCTTCCGGATGGTGCTGCGGCAGGGAATGCAACTCGCGCTGCTCGGCGGCGTGATCGGGCTTGTGTTGGCGATCGCCATGACACGGTATCTCGGCACGCTGCTCTATGGAGTGCGGCCGCTCGATCTCATCACGTTCGGAGCCGGCGCGATTGCGCTGGGCGCGGTCGCGCTGTTGGCGTGTGCGGCGCCGGCCCGGCGTGCAGCGCAGCTCGATCCGATGGAAGCGTTGCGCGCGGAGTAGCGCGAGCAGGAATTGGGGGCGAAGTGCTGCGCGGACGCGATCATGCCCGGGCCGTCGCGAACGCCTTCACCCACTTGCCGTGATACGCCGCATTCGGCCGGCCGGCATGCTCCCACGTCTGCTGGTAGAGCGGCACCATCCCGTCCCAACCGGGAGTCGGGATCCGCAGCGTCCAGCCGACCTCTTCGAGCAGGTGATCGCCTTTCTTCGTGTTGCAGACGATGCACGCGGTCACGAAGTTGAGCGGATCGTCCGGCGAATTGCCGAGCCGACCAGGCTTGAGATGATCCAGTTCGGGCACCCGGGTCCAGAAGAGCGGGTGCACCGTGCCGGATCGATAGCGCTCGTGGAACGGCAATTCGGCGGGGAAAAGCGAATGCATCAGCACCGCGATCGGCATCGGAATCGTCTCGCCGCCGCAGTAGCGACACTGGAACTGATCGCGCGCGAGGATTTTTACGGCCTGCAGGGGCGTGAAGAATGGCGTCCCGTCTCGTCGACTGAAGGCCGGCGCCGACGGAGCGAAGGTCGGCACCGGTCCACGCGCTCCGCTCCAGGTTTCACCCGCCACCGGCCGCAGCGTTTCGCGGCCCGCGTCGAGTCCCGATTCGAGGTAGGCCAACGCGGCGCTGCGCAGGACCTGCGGATAGAGATCGATGGGTGGGTGCATGGCGGCCCCGCTCACACGGCAGGATGGTAGAGCAGGCCGATCACCGTGCCGACGACGGTCCATTCGACGAAATAGGCCGCCGCCTGCATCAATGTCAGCTTGAGGCCGATGTTCAGATTGACGTGGTTGTGTACCACGAACGCGAACACGACGAAAACGCCGATGAGTGCACCGAAGCACGCCCCGTGAAGGAGACCCGAGCCGCCCTGATACGCCATGGCGTACAGCACGGCAACCACGAGGATGGCGACCAGGGTCGCGCCCATTGCGGCTGGCATGCGCGCCGTCATGTCTTCGCGCGATCGGAAGAGAGCGGAGTATTTCCGGCCTTCAGCGATCATCTGCGGCACGAGGACGAAGATCGCGGATCCCGCGGCGAAATAGGCGACCAGCCCACCCAACGTCGCGAGGGCGATACGGGCGAAGTTCATGTCCTCTCCATGGCGGGTTGCAGGTGAGTGAAAGGCTACCGTCTCGGCTCATAGCGCATCGCAACCGCTCCCGAGCCGAATTCCAGCCGGCTCACGAGCTTCAACTCAATGCGCTTCGATAGTCCCGCGAACAACGTCGGTCCGTGGCCCGCCACAATGGGATGGACGACAAACTCGTACTCGTCGATCAATCCCAGCTCCGCCAACGCCTGTGGGAGCGTGACTCCTCCGGTGAACAATCCCCTGCCCGGCTCCCGCTTGAGCTGCTGCACAGCCGTTCGCAGATCGCCGCGCACGAGTTCCGCGTTCCAATCGACCTGATCAAGCGTACTCGACACGACGTACTTCTTTGCGGCGTCGATGGTCCGGGCGAAGGGTTCCATCCAGGGATCCATCCAGTCGGGCCTCACGCCTGTCCGGGCAGCCGGCCGCCACGCTTCCTCCATCATCTGATATGTCACCCGGCCCAGAAGGAGCGCGTCGGCCCGGTCAATGTTCTCGGCCGCGTGCCGATGCAACTCTTCGTCCGCGATCCCTTCCCGATGATCGCAGCATCCGTCGAGGGTGACGTTGATGGAATAGCGGAGGGATCGCATGGGGTAAGGTTACCGCCGATGGTGTAGACCGGCAATCGTGGTCTTCATCGCCGGCCGCGAGCAGACGGCACGTTCTGCTCACGAGGTATGCGCATCACGAAGACTCCCCTCCCCCGGGTACTTCGCTGTCTTGTCCAGCCGATCGTCCGGAACTAGTGGACTGTCTCTCAAGCGGCGCTAGTACGGATGCGGTGCTTCGGCGACTGGTAGGTCCACCGAAACGGCCGACAGGTCTTGTTATGGAGGCGAATGTACTGCATGAGCTTGCGGCGCAAATCGGTGGTCGAGGTGAAGATCCCCCGGGCGATGCAGTCCCGCTCGATCTTGGCAAACCAGAGTTCGACTTGATTGAGCCACGAGCTATAGGTGGGCGTGTAGTGGATCGTCACGCGCCGATGGTCGGCGAGCCAGTCGCGGACGGCGCGGGTCTTGTGGGCCGACAGGTTATCGCAGATCACATGAATCGCGCGGCGCCGAGGTTGCGAGGCCAGGACTTGATCGAGGAAGCCGACGAAGGCGGCGCTGGTGTGGCGCGCCACCGTGCGTCCCTCGACATGCCCGCTGCCCACCTCGAGCGCGGCATAGAGCGACAGGGTGCCGTGGCGGACGTACTCGAAGCCATGGCGTTCGGCGCGGCCCGGCGACAGGGGCAGCACGGGGTCGCGGCGATCGAGCGCCTGAATGGCGGTCTTCTCATCGACGCAGAACACCGCCGCATGGGCGGGGGGCTGCAGGTACAGGCCGAGAATGTCGGCGGCCTTGCGCTCGAAGTCGGGGTCGGGACTGGTGACGTAGCGTTCCAGGCGATGCGGTTGCAGCCCGGCCCGCGCCCACACCCGCTGCACCGTGGCGGGACTGACGCCGGTGCGCGCCGCCATGCGGCGAACCGACCAATGGGTCAACGGCTTCGGCGGGGCCTGTTGCGTCAGCGCCAGAATGCGCGCCTCGACGGCGGGGGCCAGCCGATCCGGGCGGCCGCTCCGCGGCGCGTCCTGCAGGCCCGCGATCCCGCGCGCCGTGAAGCGGCGCTTCCAGCGACTGATGCTGGTGGCCGCCACGCCCCAGCGGGCGGTGAGCTCGGTATAGCTGGCCCCAGCGGCCAGCGCCAGGATCAGGCGGGCGCGCTGCACCAGGCCGGCGGGCGTCTTGGTCGAGCGCGTGATCGCCTCCAACTCCGCCCGCACCGGCGCGGCGAGAACCAACGGCATGGACGGTGGCATGCCCGAAGATACGGCACAAGCACTACTAGCACAACTTCAGAGACAATCCACTAGTCGACGCGCAGGACGATTTTGCCGCGTGCATGCGGCGCGCCGGCGAGCATTTCGTGCGCTATTCTCGCCTGTTCGAGCGGGAGCACGGTGCCAACGTCCGGCTCGAGCTCGCCCCGATCAAACAGCGGTGTCAGTGCATTGAGGCGTTCGGTCGTCACCGCTGCGAGGAAAAACGCGGTCCGGATGCCCGGGATATCCCGCTCGGCAAAGGGACCCACAATCGAAACGAGGATGCCGCCCGGCTTCAGCACCTTGACCGAGCGCGCGCGTGTTTCGCCGCCGACGGTATCGAGGACGATATCGACAGCGGAGACCACGGTCGCAAAATCGCTCGATTGGTAATCAATAACTTGCGCAGCGCCCAGCTTCCTGACGTAGTTCGTGTCGCGCAACGACGCTGTGCTGATGACGTGGAGACCAGCGCGACTCGCGAGCTGTACCGCGTATGCTCCGACATTGCCCGCACCACCATGAATCAGCACGGTTTGTCCAGGCGTTGCCTTCGCATGCTCGAACAGCATTTGCCACGCCGTCACGGCGACCGTCGGCGCGGAAGCCGCTTCGAGGTTGCTCAACGAGCGCGGTGCGGGCGCAATCATTCCAGCCGACGCTACCGCACGTTCCGCATACGCCCCGATGAATTGAGAGTTCGTGGAGCCATAGACCCGATCGCCGGGTTTGAAAGAGGAGACGTCGTTGCCGACTCGATCGACCGTTCCGCACAGGTCCGAGCCAGGAATGAGCGGAAACGATGCTGACACCACACTCTTGCCTTCCCGGATGAGCGCGTCCCATGGACCGACGCCTGCTGCCGCCACGCGAATCACCACCTCGTGTGGCCCCGGCGTTGGCGCGGCGATTTCGTCAATGACGATCACCTCCGGGCCACCAATTGCGTGAATCCTGGCCGCCTTCACTGTCACCTCCGCCTGTGCTACGCGCTCGTCAGAATGAAACAGCTCCGGTCCCGGCCCCGCCAATCGCGCTTCCACTGGCGCGCGCGAACGGCACGCTTCAGTGCTGATGCTCCAAGCCGAAAACAGCCGACGTTCCATCCGACCAGCGGCGCACCGGGATGAGGAATGTCTGTACCGGAGCCGTGGTATCGCCTGCGGTGGCATCAATGACAGGGGCTGCGAAGCCGCCGGCACCCAGGGCCGACGCGGGAAGCGAGCGGTCATAGTAGAACATCAGGTGCGGCACCCAGTTGTGGGGAGTATCGTCCTGGAGATACTGCTTCGGTGAGGTCATGTACGCCATGGCTCCGGCGCCGGGCATCGGAAACTCGTGGGATGCATACGCGCTGCGGATCCTGGCCGCGAGCTCGGTCGGACTCACCCCCGCCAGAACCCACTCGGCACGCTTGAGCATTTCGGGCAGGATGGCCCGCACGGCGGGAGCGCTGAGGCAGTGCGGGGCGCGAATCTTCGGATTCCAGAAGTTCGGATCGCCGATCGGGGACTCGAACGATCGCACCACGAGACAGGTGAAGCCGTTGGTGCCGTGGCTCGCCTCGACAAATCCGGTGCGGGTAAGCACCAGCACGGTCGCCGAGTCGGACACCGCGGCCGGCGCGGCACTGCGGGCCAGCGCAATCTCGGCGGCGCGATCGCCGATCATCCAGGGCGTGAAGTCACGAGGCTGCTGCGCCGTCGCGGCGCGGGCGGCGAGGAGCACGGCAGTGGCGAGGGCCAGTTTCTGAATCAGCATGGGCATCCGATCCCGGGTTGAGGAGTCAGGCATTGAATGGGGCCGTCTCTCGCATCTCCGGCGGCTCATGGACGCTTCAGATATCTGAAATAGAATGCCGCGAATATGAGCACAATGCCGACATTCACCGCCAGTCGTTCCCAGAAGCGATTCCTGAAGAACAGGACATCGGTGGCGACGATCACGGCGATCATCACGACGAGGTAGAGTGTGGCGATGGGCTTGCTTGCCATTTCAGTCCGCCTTTTGGCTTGTCGGGCCGAAGGTGTCCGTACGCCGGATGCCAGCGCGGAAACGCGGAGCCGAACAGTGCACCGACTCCCCCGAAGAAGAGCGCCCCGCTGATGCCTCCGACCGCCACGCCGGCTGCCGCCGAAGGGCAGTGCTCGTCGCACACTCCGGACGCCAGCAATCCCCCCAGGCCGCCCAGCACCGCGCCGACAAGACCTCCAATCCGCGCGCCCTTCTTCCATTCCGATCCCGACTGAACGTCGAGGTGCAGCACCAACCTTGTTGCCAGCCTGCGCATGGCCGCACTGTCAGCCGAGCTTGTGCACGGCGGACCCGGATAGCGGCAGTAATGTATCTGACTTTCGGTGCCGCCAAATCGCGCAGTCAGTCGGCCGGTGGTCAATGCCGTTGCGGTATATATCCGAACGAGCGTGCCACTATCAAGGGGCGTGGATGTCAGCGGTTGTTGCGCTCCCGCGGGCACTCGCCAAGCGGCGATTGCGCTGAGGAGAGCCGCTGCGAGGATTCTCCGCGACATGAGTGGCACTCCCGTCGGGCCGGACGGTCTGGGGCTGAGCCGTGGTCACCCGCCGAACGCCCACGTTATCATC
>JBOHRZ010000100.1:0-8556 GCA_050732975.1 Gemmatimonadales bacterium | reverse complement strand
GACCTCACGGCGGAAGGCGTGGAGACGCTGCTGCGGCAGCGGGCCGAGGGGCCGGCGTCGCTCGGCATCCATCCCGAGACCGGCCAGCCGGTGTACCTCCTGGTCGGGCAGTACGGTCCCTACGTCCAGCTCGGCGAGGGCGAAGGCAAGCAGAAGCCGAAGCGGGCTTCGCTTCCCAAGGGTATCAGGCCGGAGGACGTCACTCTCCAGCGCGCCATCGATCTGCTGTCTTTGCCGCGATTGCTCGGCGAGCATCCCGACACCGGCCGTCCGGTGAAGGCTGGCCTGGGCCGGTTCGGACCCTACGTGGTGCACGAGCTCGGCAAGGGTCAAGCGGATTTCCGCTCGATCAAAGCTCCCGACGACGTACTGACGATCAGTTTCGAGCGCGCCCTGCAGCTGCTCGCCGAGCCCAAGGCGGCGCGGGGACGGCGCGGCGCGGCCGCGACCCCGCTGCGCGAACTTGGTGTGCATCCCGACGACCAGCAGCCGGTGCAACTGTTCGACGGCAAGTACGGCCCGTACGTCAAGCACGGCGCACTCAACGCCTCGTTGCCCCGCGGTGCCGACCCGCAGTCGTTCACGCTGGACCAGGCGGTCACGCTGCTGGCCGAACGGCGTGCGGCGCCGCCCAAAGCCCGCGGTACGCGGCGCCGGCGGGTACCGGCTTCGTGAACGTCACAGTGCTCGGCGGCGGCCTCGCGGGATGCGAAGCCGCCTGGGCGCTGGCGCAACGCAATATCGACGTCACTCTGATCGAGATGCGGCCGTTGTCGCGCACGGCGGCGCATCAGACCGATGCCCTCGCCGAACTGGTGTGCAGCAACTCGTTCAAGTCGGTCGAGTTGCACAATGCCCACGGGCTCCTCAAGGCCGAACTCGCGGATCTTGGTTCGCTGCTCCTTGCCGTTGCCGCCGACGTCAGGATTCCCGGTGGTGCCGCGCTCACGGTTGATCGCGGGCAATTCGCGGCCGAAGTGCAGCGGCGGATTTCCGCTCATCCGCGGATTCGCATCGAACGCCGCGAGGCAACGGTCATTCCGGAGTGCGGCATCGTGGCGACCGGGCCGCTGACATCCGACGCGTTGGCCGACGCCGTTGCCCGGCGGCTGGGCAACGAGTCGCTGGCGTTCTACGACGCCATCGCCCCGATCGTCAGCGGCAACTCGCTGGACCACGGCGTGCTGTTCGCGCGGTCGCGGTGGGGAAAGGGCGGCGGCGACGATTATCTCAACGCGCCGTTTTCGCCGGAGGAATACCAGGCCTTCGTCGAGGCGCTGGTCGCAGGCGATCAGTATCGCGGCCACGATTTCGACGAGGTGCGCTATTTCGAGGGCTGCCTGCCGGTCGAGGAGATGGCTCGCCGCGGTAGCGAGACGCTCCGATTCGGACCGATGCGCCCCGTGGGGCTCGACGATCCGCGCACAGGACGGCCACCGCACGCAGTGGTACAGTTGCGCCGCGAAGATCGGGCCGGCCAGATGTGGAACCTGGTCGGCTTCCAGACCCGTCTCCGCACCGCTGAGCAGCAGCGCGTCTGGCGACTGATCCCGGGCCTCGAGCGCGCAGAGTTCTTCCGCTACGGCAGTGTTCACCGCAACAGCTACATCAATGCGCCTGCCGCGCTCGGCCCGGCGCTGCAACTCAAGGATGGCGCACCGGTTTTCGTGGCCGGGCAGCTCACCGGCGTCGAGGGATACACCGAGTCGGTCGCCACCGGACTGCTCGCCGGGATCAACCTGGCGCGGGTCATTGCCGGCGGTGTCGCCGTCGTGCCGCCGCCCACGACGATGCTTGGCGCGCTGATGCGCTATCTGCGCGAGGCCGATCCGGCCACCTTTCAGCCGATGAACGCCAACTTCGGTCTGCTCGACCCGATCAAGGTGGTGCGCAAGGCCGATCGCAAGGATGCGCTGATTGCCCGGGCGCGCACCTCGTTCCGCGAGTGGATCGATGGATGCGGTTTGGGCGGCGCGGCGTCGGTGCGAGAGGAGCCCGCCGGTGCCGGCGCTGCCTGACGCGGGTATGCCACCGGACACTCAGGGGGAGGGGGCGGGTGTTGCCCGCCCCCTCGCCCTGGTGCGTGAATTCCTGACGTACGCTGCGAAAGTGCGCGATCAATCGCCCAACACGGTGAAGGCGTACGGCCGCGATCTCGAGACCTTCTGCCAGTACCTCGACCGGCGTCATCGCGGTACCGGCTGGACATTCGCCGGCGTCGATCGCCTCGCCCTGCGCGGCTTTCTGGGCGAGCTCGACCAGCGCGGCCTGGCGCGCCGGTCGGCGGCCCGGGCGCTGTCGGCGCTGCGCGCCTTCTACCGGTGGATGCACGTGGTGCACGACATCGACATTCCGGCGATCCGTTCGGCGAAGGCGCCGCGCCTGGAGCGCCGCCTGCCGGGATATCTGCTGCGTGAACAGATCGACGCTCTCTTCACCGCGGCCGAGCTCGCTGCCGGCACCGGCGAATTCGACGCGGTGCGCGATCTCGCGATGGCGGAGCTCTTCTACTCCTCGGGATTGCGCCTTTCGGAATTGCAGCAGCTCGATCTGCGGCAACTCGACCTGGTCGGTGACCAGGTGAAGGTGGTCGGCAAGGGGCGCAAGGAGCGCATCGTGCCGGTCGGCCGCCGCGCCAGTCTGGCGCTGCGCCGCTACCTTCAGGCGCGCGGGGCGGTGATCTCTCTTCCGGGTGCCGATCGCGCCGCGGTGTTCGTGGGACGGCGGGGCAGGCGGCTGAGTCCGGTGACGATTCAGCGCCGGATGCACCGGCTCTATGATTCCGTTGCGGTCGACGGGATGCGGACTCACTCGATGCGGCACACATTCGCGACACACCTGCTCGACGCTGGCGCCGATCTCCGCGCGGTCCAGGAACTTCTCGGCCACGCGTCGCTGGCGACAACGCAGATCTACACTCACACTTCGGTGGAGCGGCTCAAGCAGGTCTATCAGAAGGCCCACCCGCGGGCCGGCGGCAGAAAGCCGGCCGAGTGACACGGACGCCATGACATCATCGCAACCCGGCCGGTTTCACGGAACCACGATCCTCGCCGTTCGCAAGGGCGGGCACGTCGCCCTGGGCGGCGACGGACAGGTCACCATCGACGCCACCGTGGTCAAGTCGCACGCCAACAAGATCCGGTCGCTCAAGGGTGGGCGTATTCTTGCCGGTTTCGCCGGCAGCGTGGCCGACGCGCTCAGTCTCTTCGAGCGGTTCGAGGAGAAACTCGATCGCTATCCGGGCAACCTGACGCGGGCCGCGACCGAACTCGCCAAGGACTGGCGGGGCGACCGGCTGCTGCGCCGCCTCGAAGCGCTCCTGGTGGTCGCCGACCTGGAGCACGTCTTCCTCCTCAGCGGCACCGGCGAACTGATCGAGCCTGATGACGGCATTCTGGCGGTGGGTTCGGGGGGCACCTATGCGCTCGCCGCCGCACGCGCGCTCTACCCCGACGAGCGGCTGCACGCGCGCGACATCGTGGAGCGCAGCCTGCAGATCGCGGCGGACATCTGCGTGTTCACCAATGCCAATGTGACGATCATGGAACTCAAGAGTGAGAAGAGAGAAGTGAGAAGTGAGACGAGGGAGAAGAGAGAAGAGAGAAGTGAGAAGTGACAAGCGCGAAATCAGGTGATGTGGGGGGCGCCGTGACATCCGACGTGCCGCCGGCGGCCGAGCCGCTGCCGTGGCTCGAAGAGCTGCCGCCGCGCCAGATCGTTGCGGAGCTCGACCGGTATATCGTCGGTCAGGCCGCGGCGAAGAAGGCGATCGCGATCGCGATTCGCAATCGCTGGCGCCGTTCGCAGGCTCCGGAGACGATTCGTGACGAGATCACGCCGAGCAACATCATCCTGATCGGACCGACCGGGGTAGGCAAGACGGAGATTGCGCGCCGCCTGGCGCGGCTGGCCGGGGCGCCGTTCGTGAAGGTGGAAGCATCGAAGTTCACCGAAGTCGGCTACGTGGGACGCGATGTCGAGTCGATGGTGCGCGACCTGGTCGACGCGGCGATTTCGCTGGTCCGGTCCGAGCGTGAGGACGAAGTGTGGCCCAAGGCGGAGACGCGGGCCACCGAGCGGATGCTCGACCTGCTGCTCCCCGCGGTCGAAGTCGAGCAGGTCGATCCGGCGATCCGGGAGCGCCGCAAGTCGTCGCGCGAGAAGCTGCGGCGCCAGCTCCTAGACGGCAAGCTCGACGACCGCGAGGTCGAGATCGACGTATCGCCGATGAATTATCCCAGTACCGATGCACCTTTGGCGCCGGGAAGCATGGAGAACGTCGAGTCCGCGTTCACCGAATGGCTGATGGAGATGCTGCCCAGGAAGCGCAAGCGTCGCGTCGCCAGGATCCCCGAGGCGCGCCGCGTGCTGGAGGACGAAGAGCTGCGCAAGCTTGTCGACATGGACGAAACCGTGAACGAAGCCCTCGATCGCGTCGAGAATCACGGCATCGTCTTTATCGACGAGATCGACAAGATTGCCGGCGAGAAGAACACCAGCGGGCCCGATGTGTCGCGCGAGGGCGTCCAGCGCGACCTGCTGCCCATCGTCGAGGGCTCGACGGTGCAGACCCGGTACGGCCACGTGCGCACCGATCACATCCTGTTCGTCGCGGCGGGCGCGTTTCACGTGTCCAAACCGTCCGACCTGATCCCCGAGATGCAGGGCCGCTTTCCGATCCGTGTTGAACTGGAGCCGCTCACCGAGCGGGATTTCGTGCGCATCCTGGTCGAGCCGGAGAACGCGCTGACGAAGCAATACGCCGCGCTGGTCGCTGCGGAGAAGTGCGAGCTTGAGTTCACGGCCGATGCCGTCGACGAGATCGCCCACACTGCCTGTGTCGCCAACGATCGGATGGAAAACATCGGCGCGCGGCGGCTGCACACGGTGATGGCCACGCTGGTCGAGGATATTCTCTTCGACCTTCCCGACGGCAGCGGGCGTCGCATCGTCCTTGACGCCGCGGCGGTCCGTGAGCGGCTGGGTCGCGTGGTGCACAGCGACGACCTGCGGCGGTACATCCTGTAGCTGGACGGCCCGGTGAAACCACGTGATCGGGTGACATGCGTGCTGGTGCTGATCTGCGCCTGTGCACGAGGGCCGCACGGTCAGCCGCACGTCAATTCGCGGGTGCGTGGGCCGGAGTTGCGCCGGGTAAGCTCCACGGAATTGGTGGACACGGGACGTGCGCCTCTCGGCGCGTACACGTCGTTCTTTACCCGCAGTGCCACCGGGATCACCTACATCGGCGACCAGCAATACAAGCGTGTCGTTGTGTTCGCGAGCAACGGACGACGGATGGCGGACATCGGCCAGGCTGGTGACGGTCCAGGCGAATTTCAGATTCCGGCCGCGTTGGGCTTGATCCACCATGACTCGGTGCTGGCGGTGAATGATGCCGGACGGCGAACGATGGAATTGTTCGATGCCACGGCCGGCACTTTTCTGCGGATGTTTCCGTTGCCGGTCGAATGGATCGGGCAGGATTGGGTTACCGGCCCTGACGACATCGTCTTCGCGACGCAGATGGCCGACTCGCTGATCGGACGATGGCGGACGGCTGGCGATAGTATCCAGCGGTTCGGCGCCTCTCCCCGCATGCTGGTACAGCACCCAGGCCTGTATTTGAGCCACGGGCAAACGAACGTGGCTCCTGCCGGCTCGGGCTTTGCCGTCTTCGTTCCCACCGAACCAGGCATTCGTATCGTCGACCGCAACGGAGTGCCACAGGGTCTCGTGGTCCTGCCCGTTGCGAGACGAGCAGGCGAACCATCGGACCTGGCCGTTCGTCAGGCAAAACTCGCACGCGACCGCCGGTACGATGTCATCGGGTCGTCGGCCGATGGGCTGCATCGGTTGACCGGTGGCGAGTTGGTCGTGATACACCTGGACGTCGACCGCCTGGGCGATGCGGATCACGGCAGGTTCGGAAACTTTCGACTGTACGCATCTCTCGTCTCAGCGGACGACCAGCGAGCCTGCGTGGATGCGCCGGTTCCGATCCAGACCGATGTCGCGCCGATACCAGCGTTCGTCGGCGATACCATGTTCGTTCTGGCGCGAAGCGTCAGCGCCGACAACGGAGTGCGAGACGCGGTGATTGGATTTCTGGTGACCGACGCGGGATGCGAGTGGCAGAGCACCGGCGGGATTCAGCCGGCGACCATGCACTGAACCACTGCTCTCCTTGCCGTCCATGGTCTCGGCCCCTTATGCTCCTGCCATTCTGGCCGACCACCGCGGGGGACCATGGGCAAGCGCGATTTCCTCTCATTTAATGATGTTTCACGCCCCGAATGCCAGGCACTGCTCGACCTCGCCGTGCGGATGAAGGCGGGGGACTATTCCGATCGGCCGCTGGCGGGAAAGGCCGTTGCGCTGATCTTCGCCAAGAGCAGCACCCGCACGCGGGTCTCGTTCGAGGTCGGCGTGCATCAGCTCGGCGGCCAGCCGCTCTTTCTCTCGTCCTGCGATATCCAGCTCGGTCGCGGCGAGCCGATCGCCGACACGGCCCGGGTGCTGTCGCGCTACGTCGACGCGATCATGATCCGCACCTACGCGCAGGATGAGGTCGTCGAACTCGCGCGGTATGCATCGATTCCGGTCATCAACGGACTGACAGATCTACTTCATCCCTGCCAGGTGCTCGCCGATCTGCTCACGGTGGAGGAAGAATTCGATTCGCTGGCGGGCCGCATCGTGGCGTGGATCGGCGACGGCAACAACATGGCGAATTCGTGGATCGAGGCCGCGGGCCTGTTCGGGTTCGAATTGCGGCTGGCGTGCCCTGAGGGCTACGAACCCGATCGTGCCATCTTCGAGGCCAACGCGAAGCGCACCCGCCTGGTGATCACCGAGGATCCCGAGGAAGCGGTGGCAGGTGCGGAAGTCGTCAACACCGATGTCTGGGCATCGATGGGGCAGGAGGCGGAGACGGAGGCGCGCCATCAGGCGTTCGCCGGCTACTGCGTGGACGAAACTCTTCTGGCGCGCGCCGCGTCCAATGCCATCGTGATGCATTGCCTGCCGGCCCACCGGGGCGAGGAAATCTCCGCCGCGGTACTTGAAGGACCGCGCTCCCGCGTTTGGGACGAAGCCGAGAATAGGTTGCACGTCCAGAAGTCGCTGCTGGCGACGCTGATGGCTGCCTCGTGATGGCCGACCGTGTTCCCACACCCGACGCGCCGACGTCCGGCTACCAGGCGCTGGTGCATAGCGCCGGCAGCGTCTTTGCCGACGGTCTCGGCCAGTTCGAGGCATCCGGCCCCGATGCCAACGCCTTCGTCAATCGCGTCGCGACGGCCGACCTGTCGGTGCTGGATCCCGGACATTTCGTGCATTCGCTGCTGCTCCGCGACGACGCCACGATTCTGGACCGGGTGACCATCTACCGGTTTCCGGAGCGGATCATGGTGCTGGTCGACGCCGACCGGCGTGAAGCGGCGTGGCAGCATATCGTGGCGCGCAAACGCGGCAATCTCCGACTGCGCGACTTGTCGGGTGAACTCGCGGTGGTCGCGGTGCGGGGACCGCTGACGATCGCGCGGGTCGAGCCGGTTCTGTCCGCCGTCCCGGGGCTTCCCGGTGATGTGACGACGGCGCGGTTCGCCGGCATCGAGGTGTTCGCCGCGAGAGCGTCGCTCGATGGACCGGAAGGAGTCGACCTCTACTGCCGGTCGCGCGACCGGAGTGCGCTGCAGAGCGCGCTCTTCAAGAACGGCGTGCATCCGGTCACGGCGGCAGACTGGCAACTGCATCGCCTGGAATGGGGCATCGCGAACGTCGGCGTCGAGATCGACCTCGACGATACGCCCGTCGAGGCCGGACTGCTGCACCTCGTCGCCGAAGGGAAGGGAGCTCCGTTCCCGGGCGAACTCGCCCTCGTCGCTCGGCGCGACAGCGGGGCGATCAAACGGCTGGCCGGTTTTCATCTCGGGGGCGACGACATCCCGCCGGTGGGTTCACGGGTCAGCGTCGCTGGCGTGGTGGTCGACCGGGTTCGCTCGGTGGGGCTGTCGCCGCGCGCCGGTATCATCGGGTTCACGGCGCTGCCGACCACGGCGCTGACCCCCGGCACGCCATTGATGTTCATGTCGAGTCAGCGCACCTGGCAGGGGACTGTTGCTCCCGTTCCGTTCGTGTCGCGGCGGACGCCATGACGATCACGATCGCGATCCTGACGATTTCCGATCGTTGCGCGAGTGGCGAGCGGGAGGATGCGTCCGGCGCGGCGATCGCCGCATGGGCCTCCGAGCGGGGCCACACCGTCGTGGCACGCGATGTCGTGCCCGATGCCGTGGACCGGATCGTGAGCCGGCTCCTCGAGTGGTGCGATGACGGCGTTCCCAGGATCATCCTGACCACCGGCGGGACCGGTCTGGGGCCCCGCGACGTGACGCCCGAAGCGACTCGGGCGGTGATCGAGCTGGAGGCTCCCGGCCTGGCCGAAGTGCTGCGTGCCGAAGGGATGCGACACACGCCTCGCGCGGTGCTCTCGCGCGGCGTCGCCGGGACGCGCGCCAACGCCCTGATCGTCAATCTTCCGGGCTCGAC
>JBOHRZ010000099.1:0-8563 GCA_050732975.1 Gemmatimonadales bacterium | reverse complement strand
ACGCGACCCGGGGGCTGAGCGCGACCGCACGGGCAATTGCCGAGTCGCGCGGCAGCCCAGGAGTCTGGCACGCGGCCCGGCCCGCGCCAAGGCAGACCAGCATGAGGACTCGATTGTAGCTATGCGTCATCGCTCGATACGGCCTACAGCCTAGGTGGAATCACCTGTTAGGACGATGACACCGGCCCGGGCGGCACGGCATCGAATGTCATGGCAACCGCGGTCCCCTGATCGGGCGTCGAGGTCACGTCGATCGCTGCGCCATGAGCACCGACGATCCAGCGCGCGATTGACAGCCCGAGCCCCGCACCGCTGGCCACCACGCCTGCGGCGCGGCGACGCGCCGGGTCGCCCCGATAGAATCGCTCGAAGATCTTCGGCAGCTCGTCGGCACTGATGCCGGTGCCGGTGTCGCGCACCGTCACGACCGCTTTCCCGCCGTCGGTCACGACCGTTACCGTGACGCGCCCGCCCGCCGGGGTGAACTTCACCGCGTTGTCGAGCACGATCATCAACAGTTGCCGCAACAATTCGGCATCGCCCTGCACGGAGGCTTCGTCGAGGCGGCCCACGGTCACGGCGACGCCGCGGGGGCTGGCCACGACGCCGGCCGCGCCGACGGCATCCATGATCAGATCGTCGAGCGAGACGCGCACCATGGCGATCGGCCGTTGGCCGCTGTCGCTGCGCGCCAGCAGCAGCAGGTCATCGACAATGGCCGCCAGACGCCGACTCTCGGATTCGATCCCGCGGAGCGATTCGACGTAGGCGGCGGGATCGCGTTCGCGCTGCAGCGCCACCTCGGCCCGGGTCCGCAGCACCGTCACCGGGGTACGCAGTTCGTGCGCCGCGTCGGCCATGAAGCGCTGCATCCTCGCGATGTTCCGCTCGATCGGCGCGGTGGCCTGCCGCACCAGCACCCAGCTTGCCGCCGCAACCAGAACCATGGCGGCCAGGGCGGCGCCGCCGAAGGTGGCGATCAACGCGGCGTAGCGATCTTCCAATTCCACACGGTCGGCAACCGCCGCGGCAACAAGCGGTGTGCCGCTTCCCAAGGCAAACCGTTCCGCGTGCAGGCGCAGCACTCGCTCCCGTCCAGCGTGGTGATTCACGTCAGTGCGGCCGTTGACAGCCGCGGCTCGAGCCGCCGTCCGGATCCACGGGTCCGCCGTGGCGGGCGTGACTGGCGTCCCGGCGGTGTCGAGCAGGTACAGCGCCCGGTGCGGAATCCGCAATTCTTCGACCGCATCCACCACCCGTCCGCGCGCACCAGCCTCCTGTTCGCGGATCCGCGCGGCGCGCTCCAGCCGCAGCGCCGAGTCGCGCAGCGAGGCATCGAGATCCTGCGCATACTGGCGCCGAATGGCAAGGAAAAGGCCGCCGCCAAGCAACAGCAGGATCACGCCGAGCGTGGCGAAATACCAGGCCGTGAGCTTGAGCCGCAGCGGCGCCAGCGATGGTGTCGTCACCGCTCAAGCCCCGAGGCGGTATCCAGCCCCGCGCAGCGTGTGAATCAGCTTGGGCTCGAAGTCATCGTCGATCTTGCGCCGCAGGCGGCGCACCAGCACTTCGAGCACGTTGGTGAACGGGTCGTGGTTCTCGTCCCAGACATGCGCCGTGATCAGCGCACGATCAACCACGCGTTCGCGATGTTCGACGAAGCACTCGAGGAGCGCGAATTCCTTGGCGGTGAGGTCGATCGGCCGCCCGGCGCGGCGCACGGTGCGGCGGCCAAGGTCCACCTCGAGATCGGCGATGTGCACCACCTCGGGCTCGAGGCCGGGACGCCGCCGGGCCAGCGCGCGGATCCGTGCCAGCAATTCCCGGAACGCGAACGGCTTGGTCAGGTAGTCGTCGGCGCCGGCGTCCAGCCCGGCGACGCGGTCGTCGACCGCATCCCGCGCGGTGAGCATCAGGATCGGGGTCGTCATGCCCTGCGATCGCCACTCGCGGCACAGATCGAATCCCGATCCGCCGGGCAGCATCACATCGAGCACGATCAGGTCGGTGCCGTCGCGTGCGGCCCGGCGGCGCGCCTCGTCGGCCGTGGCAGCGTGCGTCAGCTGGTAGCCGTGTTCGCGCAAGCCGGCGGAGACCACGGTGGCGAGCTCGGTATCATCCTCGATGAGGAGCAATCGCATCAGCCACGGCTCGCGGTCGCACCGCCCCGCACCACCGAATGGCGGTAGCCGTATCCCGCGTAGATCAGCAGGCCGATCACCAGCCACACCGCGAATCGAACCCAGGTCACACCGGGCAGCCCGAACATCGTGATGATGCACAGAATGGCACCGACCACGCCCACCACGTAGACAAATGGCACCCGGAACGGCCGGGGACGATCGGGGTCGATCCGCCGCAGCACCATCACGCCGACGCACACCAGCACGAAGGCGAACAGCGTTCCGATGTTGGTGAGGTCGTAGGTCTCCGCGGCATCGCCGATCAGCGCCCACAACGCGACGAAGATTCCGGTGAGCAGCGTGGTGACGTGGGGGATATGGTGGGTCGGGTGCACCTTCGCTGCCCACGGCGGCAGCAGGCCGTCCCGCGCCATCGCGAAGAAGATCCGGGGCTGGCCGTACTGGAACACGAGCAACACCGCGGCCATCGACACCACCGCTCCGAGTGCCACGATCCGCGAGATGCTGGTGAGGCCGGTCGCCGACAGCGCGAAGGTGAGCGGATCGGCCGACGCGCCCAGCTCTTTCGACGGCACCATGCCGGTGAGGACTGCGCCGATGATGACGTAGATCACGGTACAGATCGCCAGTCCGCCCAGGATCCCGATCGGGACATTCCGCTGTGGATTGCGCGTCTCCTCCGCCGCGGTGGAGATCGCGTCGAACCCGATGTACGCGAAGAAGACGATCGCCGCGCCCTGATGGATGCCGCGCCAACCGTTCGGCGCGAACGGATGGTAGTTGGCGGAATTGATGTGCTGGGCGCCCATCACGATGAAGAGCCCCAGCACCAGGAGCTTGATCGTGACCAGCACGTTGTTCGCCCGGGCGCTCTCCCGTACGCCGAGCAGCAGCAGCCAGGTGATCAGCATCACGATGGCCGCGGCGGGAATGTTGACCAGGATCGGGATGCCGACGATGTGTGGCGCACTGGCGAGCAGCCCGTGCACCGCCGGATCGGGCGACAGCAGCGCGGTACGATATCCGGTCGAGAGCCACGCCGGCATGGTCACCCAGCCGCTCAGCAGCGACTTGAAGTAGTCACCCCACGAGATCGCCACGGCGACGTTGCCGACTGCGTACTCGAGGATCAGGTCCCAGCCGATGATCCACGCAATGAACTCGCCCAGCGTCGCGTACGTGTAGGCATACGCGCTTCCCGCCTGCGGAATCATCGCCGCCAGCTCGGCGTAGCAGAGACCCGCCAGCCCACAGGCGGCGCCGAGCAGCAGGAAGGAGATGACCAGCGCCGGCCCGGCGCCCTCGCGGACCACGTGGCCCGCGGCGTCGAGCTGCCCGGCAGCCGCCGAACCGATCGAGCCGAAGATCCCGGCACCGATCACAGCGCCGATGCCGAGCATGACCAGGTCGCCGGCACCCAGCGATCGCAGCAGGCCGCGGTCGGTCTCGGCGGAGATCGGCTTTCGCTTGAATAGTTGCATCAGATCGCGGAAAAGGTCACCGCAATCATAACCACACCCTGGATCGCCTTGCCGCTGGGATCCCGTGCCGGGCGGAACTGGTATTCGCGCATGGCCTCGTCGAAGCGCCTGGCGTAGCCGCGATTGCTGATCGGCGGGTCGACGGCGATGTCAATGACCCGGCCGTCGGCACCGACGGTGAACGTCACCTGCACAGTCCTGCCGCGGAGCTGCTTGGGCGAATCGAGCGGCGGGATGATGAGCTGCCTGGGATCGGGCCTCGACCCCAGGCCGCTACCGTTGCCGCCGCCGGAACCGCTGCCGCTCCCCGGACCCTGCCCGCTGCCGTTGCCGATCCCGGTCCCCGACCCGGTGCCGCCGCCGGTCCCGGTACCTGTCCCACCGGCCGCCATCCCGGGGGCCGCGGGTTCAGGTTCGATCACCGGCGCCGGAATCTTCTGCTGCACCGGCTCCGGCGGCGGAATCACGGTCGGTTTGGGCGGCACCACAGGCACGGGCTGTGGCGCAACGCTCGGTGGAGGAGGGGGAGGATGCTGGAACGCGGCGCCACGCTGCCCGCCGCCGCCGCCACCGCCCAGCACCATGTCGATCGCATCGCCGATCGGCGAGTGCGCCGGAAGCGCCACGTCGGCGGTGAGCTTGATGGCCAGGAGGATCAGGATCAGGTGGATGACGAACGAGATGAATGGCGCCAGGCGATTCCTGCGACTGGCGGTGGGGAGAGAAGCACGGACGCGGACGTCCCGTTGTTCGGGAGCGTCCGCGTCCGGGAGCGGCGCTGATCCAGCCACCTTACCTCGCTGTCAGTTCGCCTCGACCGGCGTGAAGCCGACGACCTCGATCCCGGACCCGAGGACGACGTCGATCGCTGCGATCACCTGGATGTACTTCAGGTTGAGGCCCGGCTTGATGAACAGCAACTTGTCCGGGCGGGGATCGAAGATCTCGTGGATCCTCTGCGACAGGCCGTTGGCCGGCACCTCGGTGCCGTTGATCCAATCGGTGCCGTCGTCCCGCAACTCCAGCACGATCTGATCCGACTGCTGCTGCTGCATGGTCTGGGTATCCGGCGGCGGAATGTTCACCTGCACCGCCGTGCGGCCCATCGCGATGACGACCATGAAGATAATCAGCAGCACCAGGAGGACGTCGATCATCGGCGTCACGTTGGGTTCCGAATTCAGTTCTCCGGCGGCGCCCGCAGTCATGGCCATGGGTTATTTCCCCTTCGCTTCTTTCTCGGCCGCCATGAGTCCGCCGGTCTTCTCGGAAATCGCCATCAGCACCCGCGCCCCGGCTCGCCGCCCCATCTCGACGGCTTCCTGAATCTTGCCGTACTTGAGATTCTCGTCGGCCTTGAAGAAGAGAATCTTGTCCTTGGTGTGCGCGGCGAAGAGGGTCCGAAGGGTGTCCTCGGCGGCCTGCTTGGTCATCGGATGCTTGTTGACGAAGTAGTTGCCGTCGACGTCGACGCCCAGGGTGATCTCGTCCTCACCCTCGGGGGCTCTCAGCACGTTGTGGGCGCTCGGCATCGTGGCTACGAACCCGGCTTCGAGCAGCGGCGTCACGATCATGAAGATGATCAGCAGCACCAGCATCACGTCGATCATCGGCGTAACGTTGATGTTGGCGTTGACGTTGCCGCGGCCGCTAGCTGTGGATATGGCCACTGCCGGTCACCGCCTTCTGGGCCTGGAATTCCTTGGTGAAGATCGACCGGCCGAACTCGGCGCCGACGCTCTTGATGAGGTAGTCGATCAGTTCCTTGGAGGTGTAGGTCATCTCCACCGTGAGGTTTTCGACCTTGGTGGTGAAGTAGTTGTACGCCCACACCGCGGGAATCGCGACCAGCAGCCCGAACGCCGTGGTGATCAGCGCCTCGGCGATGCCGGAGCCGATGCCCGCCAGACCGCCCGCCGCGCCGTTGGCCGACATCGCCTGGAAGGCGTTGACGATACCCATCGTGGTGCCGAGCAGACCGACGAACGGCGCGGTGGCGCCGACGGTGCCCAGCACGCCGGAGCCGCGCTTGAATTCGGCGAGGACGATCAGCATCTGCCGCTCGACCGCGCGTTCGGCGGAATTGATGTCCGCCGCCGTGACGGTGGCCCGGTCACGGAGCAGCGGCTTCACCTCGGAGAGTGCGCCACCCAGTACGCGGGCGACGTGGGACGCCTTGTTCTTTTCGGCCAGGGTGATCGCCTGATCGAGGTTCTCTTCCTGAATCGCCCGCGAGAACTGCGGCGCGAACCGGCGGGTGGCGCCTTCGCTCTTCTTGATCTTGATGAGCTTCTGCACCACGATGGTAAGCGAGAAGACGGACATGATCAGCAGGATGATCACGATCCCCTTGGCGAATGACCCCGCCTCACTCCACAGATTGATCAGACTGACATTCATCGTGCAACCTTTCGATGCGAATGGTTAGGGGTGGATCGTGAACTGAATGCTTTGCTCGACCAGCTGGCGGACCGGCGCGCCCTTGATCTTGGCCGGCTTGTATGTGCAATGCGTGATGGCGTCGATTGCCGGCTCCTCGAACGCCTTGTTGCTGCTGTTGACGACCTGGATGCTGTTGGGTTCGACTCTCGCATCGAGACCGACCACGAAGTGCAGCGTCACACTCCCCTGCACGCCGACCTGCTTGAGCGCCGGCGGATATTTCGGCGGCGGACAATTGCTCTGCTGAATCTGCTCGTCCACCTGCAGATCGGTGTAGGTCTCGGTGGTCACTGGACCGGTGCCCCCCACGACGCCGCTGGCGATGCCGCCCTCGACGCCCTTCCCCGAGAAGTTCTTGGGGTCGAACTTCTGATTGAGGTTGACCGGCGGAATTTCCGTCGGGATCACCTTGGGCGGCACCAGGGTCTGGAACCCCTTGGGCGGCGGGTTGGTCACCACAACCGTCTTTTCCGGCGGGGGCGGCGGCGGAGGTGGCGGCGGGGGTGGCGGTCTCAGGAACGCCATGTGGGTGTCGGCGAGAATCTTCTTGACGGTCTCGGCCGCGCCCGACGTCAGCTTGATGGCCACCGCGATCAGGATCACGTGCACGATCACGGACACGATCGTCTGGCCGACTGACCGCTCGCGCTTCGGTTTCGACTCGATCAGGGTATCGAACACGGATACCACCTCCACCGAAAAACCAAGACACTGCTGCCGGAAGGAATGTGCTCCCGGCAGTTCGCGAGGGGCTCACTGGCGGATGACAATACTCTAACAGCCGGATTACGCAATGCGTTAGCGGCGACCCCTCGC
The DNA here is from genome assembly GCA_050732975.1 of Gemmatimonadales bacterium. Lineage (GTDB taxonomy): Bacteria > Gemmatimonadota > Gemmatimonadetes > Gemmatimonadales > GWC2-71-9 > Palsa-1233. The sequence goes on along the minus strand of JBOHRZ010000099.1, from coordinate 1,680 downwards.
TCGCGTTTAACCGGCCGCCGTCCGGGGGAGTTCCACGGTGAAGGTGCTTCCCCGCCCCGGCCGGCTCTGCACCGCGATGGTGCCGCCGTGCGCCTCGGCGATCCAGCGGGAGATCGCGAGCCCCAGCCCGGTTCCCGGGTGTTCTCCGGTGCGGGACCGGACGATGTCCGCTCGCCAGAACCGCTCGAAAATGTTGGGCAGGTCACCCGGCGCGATGCCGATCCCGGTATCCTGGACCGCGATGGCGATCAGATCGGGCGTTTCGTGCAACGCCAACGTCACTCGCCCGCCCGGCGGCGTGTATTTGACGGCGTTGGTGGCGAGGTTCATCAGCAGCAGCCGGATCCGGTTCGCGTCGACGGCGAGCATCACGGGCCGGGGCGGTACCTCGACCCGAACGGCGATCTGCCGCGAGTCCCCGAGAATTTCTGCGGTCTCCGCGGCTTCAGCCACCAGCGCCGTAATGTCGGTGTCGGCCAGGGCCAGATTGCCGCGTCCCTCGTCGGCGCGCGCCAGCGTGAGGAGGTTGGTGACCAGCTCACTCATCTGGTTGATCTGGCGCAGCGTCTCGTCGAGTGTGGAGACGATCTCGTCGGGCGTCTGCGGGTGGGTCAGCGCCCGCTCGACTCCGGCGCGGAGCACCATGAGCGGCGTCTTGAGCTCATGGGAGGCATCGGCGGTGAAGCGTCGCAGGGCCACGAAGCTGCGCTCGACGCGGGCGAGCATGTCGTTGAGCTTCTGCGCCAGCCGGCGCAGTTCGTCCTCACCGGGCGGCAACGGCAGCCGGCGATGGAGAGCAGTTCCGTCCTGGATGGCGTCGAGTTCTGCGATCATGGTGTCGACCGGCCGGAGCGCACGCCCCGCCAGCCAGTAGCCGAGGCTTCCCGACGCAACCAGGATCACGGGGCCGACCAGGATCATCGACAGCATGATCTGGCGCAGCTCCGTGGTATTGATCACCGGCGTGGTGCCGACGAGCACCGTGCCGATGTCGTTGGCCGTGTCGATCGGCTCGACGTTATAACGGAGCGGCGGGCCGCCGGCGCTGTCGGCAATTTCGCCAACGCCGCTCGGTGGCGGGTTGCGCTGCAGCACCCTCGCGATCGCGGTCGCGGCGTCGACCGGCAGTGACCGGGCCACCGGCGAGGAGTACATGACCCGGCCCGAGCTGTTGGCAATGAAGACGTTGTCCGGAATGGCGTCGAGATACACCTTCGCATACGCGGCCATGGAGTCGGCGGCGGCCGGCGAGTCGCGCACCTTCGACCTGAGGGTACGATATTGCTGCCGCAGCACGCGGGTCGCGAACGCCGACTCACGGCTGAGCGCCGAATCCACGGCCAGGGCTGCCTCGCGAGGGCCGGTGACGGCGCGCTCCCAGTACACCGCCGCGCCGAAGGCGATCATCGTCCCGGTCAGCGCCAGGGAGTAGTAGACGACCAGCCGGCTGCGGATCGACTGCATTCAGCCCCGGACGACGTATCCGACGCCGCGGACGGTGTGGACCAGTTTACGGTCGAAGTCAGCGTCGACCTTCTTGCGGAGCCGGTTGATGACCACGTCGACGATGTTGGTGCCCGGATCGAAGTGATAGTCCCAGGCGTATTCGGTGATCAGCGTCCGCGACATCACCCGGCCCGTGTGGCGCATCAGGTACTCGAGAACAGCATACTCCTTGGG
>JBOHRZ010000098.1:0-8604 GCA_050732975.1 Gemmatimonadales bacterium | reverse complement strand
GTCGAGCAACTCGCCCGGTGGGTCGTCGCGCCGCAGCTCGACGGTGGGCGGCTACGGTTCACGGTGCCGTCACGAGCGGTCCTGCCCGACATCGTACGCCACCTGGCATCGTCGGGGGCCGACATCTTCGGCGTGATGCCCGAGCGCCAATCGCTGGAGGAGCTGTTCGTGACGATTGTGGGCGAGGATCCGGGACGATGAACGGCATCTGGATCATGGCCGGGGTGACGCTGCGCGAGGCGGCCCGGCGCCGGGTGCTCTGGACGGCGGCGCTGGCAGCCGCGCTGCTGCTGATCGTGTTCGCGGTCGCGCTCCACCTCCAGGTCCTCGAATTCCAGTCGCGATCGATGTCGCCGTTCGTCCGGTATCAGGTCGAGAGCGGCATGCTGATGGTGGGGCTGTACACCTGCGACCTGCTCGCTGTGGTGATGACGATCCTCACGTCGATCGACACGCTGGCCGGCGAGATCAGCAGCGGCACGATCCACGCGATCGCGACCAAGCCGATCGCCCGCTGGCAGATCGTGAGCGGGAAGTTCCTCGGTTTCGTCGCGATGAGCACGGTCTATGTCGCCCTGACGTTCACGGGCACGGTGCTGGTGGCGCACGGCGTGACCGGTGTCCTTCCCGTGCACCCGCTGCGCGGGGCGGCGCTGATCGTCTTCGAATGCGTCGTGGCCCTGAGCGTCACCTTCGTGCTCGGCACCACCTTCTCGACCCTGACGACCGGCGTACTGGCGCTGGGGCTGCAAGGGGTCGGGTTCATGGGTGGCTGGCTCGAACAGGTGAGTGGCTTCTCGCAGAGCACCGACATCGTGAAGCTGGGCGTGGTCACTTCGCTGATCATGCCGGGCGAATCGCTGTGGCGGCGAGCCGCGTACGAAATGCAGACGCCGCTGGCCGGGTCGCTGTCATTCTCGCCGTTTGCCAACACGTCGATTCCGAGCATGACGGCGGTCGGTTATGCGGGCTTCTATTTGTGCGTCGTCGTCATGCTGGCGCTGTACCGATTCCAGCACCGGGATATCTGACCGGCCGGCTCGCCGGCCACTCTCGAAGGAGACTGCGATGAATTGCCGCTCGATGATCATGGGAATCGCCGCCGGCGCGATGTTCGCCGTAGCGGCCGGTGCGCAGGCGCCCGGGTATCACATCGTGGCCAGCTACCCGTTGGGAGGCGACGGGAGTTGGGATTACCTCGCGTTCGACGGCGTGGGGCATCGCGTGTTCATCGCCCGGCAGAATCGGATGATGGTCGTCGACCCGGCGAGCGGCAAGCTGCTCGGCGAGATTCCGGGGATCGACGGATCGCACGGCGTGGCGTTCTCGCAAGCCAACCATCGCGGCTTCGCGACGTCGGGACACGACTCGTCCGTGGTGATGTTCGACCTGACCACCCTCAAGCCATTGAAGAAGATCCCGGCGGCGATCGACGCCGATGCCATCCTCTTCGATCCGGTCACGAAATTTGTCTTCACGATGAACGGGGACGCACATTCGTCATCGGTGATCAACCCTGTGAGCGGCACGAACATCGGGACCATTCCGCTGGGCGGCAAGCCGGAATTTGGCGTATCAGCGGGCGACGGGAAACTCTACGCCAACATGACCGAGCAGGGCGAGGTGGTCGAGATCGATGCGGCGAAGATGAAGGTCACCCGCCGATGGTCCGTGGCGCCGTGTGCCTCGTCCACGGGGATGTCGATCGACGTCCGGCATCACCGTCTCTTCACCGTGTGCCGCAACAAGTATCTCGCGGTGTCCGACTACCAGGCCGGCAAGCTGGTCGCGACGGAGCCGATCGGCTCCGGGGTCGATGCCAGCGTGTTCGATCCGGCCACGCAGCTCATCTTCGCGGCGAACGGCGACGGCACCATGACGGTGGTCCACGAAGACACCCCGGATCACTACACCGTAGTAGAAACGGATTCGACCGGTCCGGGCGCCAAGACGATGACGCTCGATCCCATGACCCACCGCGTCTACCTCGGCACCGCGACGTTCGGAACCGTGCCTGCGACGAGCGGCCGTCGCGGCCGTCCGCCGGTCTTGCCGGGGACGTTCAAGCTGCTGGTGCTCGACAGGAAGTAGAGCTGACCCGTTGCGGTCAGGACGGAACGATTCGGTTCTTCCACGTTGGCGAAGGAGCGAACCATGCACAGCATGAGGTCGTAGCGTGACGCGGCTTCGCGCGGCAGTCGTGCAGGCGGAGACGCCGTCGGATCTCACCGACGGCCTTTCGCGCACCGCGGGCCTGGTGCGGGACGCGGCCGCGAAGGGAGCCGAACTCGTCGCGTTTCCCGAGGCATGGCTCTCGGGGTATCCGGCGTGGCTTGACCATTGCCGGGATGCTGCGCTCTGGGACCACCCGCCGGTCAAGAGAGTCTATGCGCGCATGGTGGACAACAGCGTCGCGGTGCCGGGCGACGCAAGTGCCGCGCTCGCTCAGATCGCTCGCGATTCGGGCGTAACGCTGGTGGTGGGAGTGAGCGAGCGGGTCGAGGTGGGGCCGGGCAGGGGAACGCTCTACAACGCTGTCCTGACGTATGGGCCCGACGGTGCGCTCCTCAATCATCATCGGAAACTGCTGGCGACCTACAGCGAGCGAATGGTGTGGGGGCACGGTGACGCCTTCGGTTTGCGCGCCGTTCCGACGCGTGCCGGCAAGCGCAACGTGCGGATCGGGGCCCTCATCTGCTGGGAGCACTGGATGCCGTTGGCGAGGCAGGCCCTGCACGAATCCGGCGAAGACGTGCACGTGGCGCTCTGGCCGACGGTGCACGAGATGCACCAGGTGGCAAGCCGGCAGTACGCGTTCGAGGGGCGCTGCTATGTGCTCGCCGCCGGCTCGCTCATGCGTGCCGCGGCGCTGCCCGCGGAACTCGAGCCGCACCCGGGCAAAGTGTCCGGCGGCGATCAGTGGCTGCTCCGCGGCGGCAGCGCCATCATCGGACCCGACGGCGCGTACCTGGCTGACCCGGTCTACGACACGGCGACGACGATCATGGCCGACCTCGATCTCGGGCGGCTCGCGGAGGAACGGCTCACCCTCGATGTAACCGGCCACTACGCGCGCCCTGACGTGTTCGAATTTCGCGTCGTCTCACGGGAGCGCCCGCGCCCGGTGTAGCCGCACTCCAGCCGCTGCTCAGGCAACGGGTTCTCTTGTGGAGGCACCATAATCAGACAGCCCCCACACCACCAGGATCACCAGGCCGGCTGCGACGTAGAACGTTCGCGCCACGCCGCTCCAGCCGAGAACCCAGGGCAGCCCCAGGAGCACCAACCCCACAAGACATTCGATGTAGCCGTGGAGACGAAGCGGCACCACATGCGAAGGGCCGCCCGGGAATCCGGTGAGTGCGGTGAGCGCCAGATGAACGCAGGCGAGCAGGTAGGCGAGGACCGCGGCGAACCCGCTCAAGGACAGCACGGACGGGGCCAGAGCGAACGCGATGATGGTGACGAAGTCCAGCAGTCGGTGGACCCGGGGAAGAATTACACGCATGAATGCTCCTTGAAAATGCTGTGGTTGCCTGGCAACTACGCGGCAACGCCCTCCGTCAACCGAATCACCTCGTCCGCAACCCGCTCCATCTCTTCCAACTGCGGACTGCACTGTAACAGCAGCAGATCCACCCCTGCGTCCGCGAACTCGCGCACGCGATCGGCGACCTGCTCCGGGGACCCGGTGAGGCCGGCCCGCAGCCCGCGGTTGCTCACCGAGTAGTCGCGGATGGTCACCTGCTGTTCGAGCTTTGTGTTCTGCAGCCAGTCCTGGTAATTGCCATACGCTGGCGAGCCCGGCTGCACGTTCGTGATCCGATCGATCTCGGCATCGACCTTACGCGCATCGTCGCGCACGACCACATAGCCGGCTACGCCGAACTGCAGCGGCGCCAGCACTTCTCCTGTCTTGCGGTAGAGTTGTTCCGAGGCCAGCTCCCGGCGTCGCGTGAGGTCGGCGATCCTGGGCGCGATGCGCTCCGGCGGGTCGCCGTGCATCACGTACGCGTCGCACCTGGCCGCGATCATGTCCTTTGCCTTTTCCGATTCGCCGCCGGCGTAGACGGTCGGCCGCGGCCGCCCGTTGCGCGCCGGCGTCGCCACGGGTTTGGGCTGCAGCACCAGATTCTCGGTCCGGTACACGTTGCCGGCGTAGCTGAAGTCGTCGCGGCGCCACGCGCCGTCCACGACATCGATCCACTCCGCGGTCCGCGCGTAGCGGTCGTCGTGCTCATCAAACGCTGCGCCATATCGGCGCGCCTCGTCCTTCCACCACGCCGAAACCACGTTCAGTGCCAGCCGCCCGTTCGCAATGCGGTCGATGGTCGCTGCCTGCTTGGCGAAGATCGCCGGCGGATGGAAGCTCGGCCGGACCGCCACCATCAGTTCCAGCCGCTCGGTCACCGCGGCCAGCGCCGCGGCGGTGGACCAGGCATCGAGCGACGGGGCGTCGATCCCCTTGATGTCGTTGAGCAACAGCTCGGCAATCAGCGTGATGTCGAAGCCGATGTGTTCGCTCCGCTGCGCCAGTCGTTTCACGTAGGCCCATGACGCCTCCATGCCCTCGTCGGGCACGTTTCGCAGCCAGCCGCCGAAGACGGGAAGCCAGTAGCCGTATCTCATGGCAACACCGCCTCTCGCAGATCGTTGCGCCGGCCCGAATCCTGGCGCCGCGCGCCGGCCTGCTCCCGTTCTGCCGCTCCCGCGCGCTGCACGAGATAGTCCACGAGGTTCGCGAATGGGTCGAAGCCGATCACGGTCGTCGCGTCGGCCACGAAGTTCGACAGCGCGTTGATGTCGTAGAAGTAATGCTGCCCGTCGCGGTCGTCGACAAGATACTCGATGCCACCGACGTCGAGGTGCGCCGCACGCGCGATGCACTCCACCTGCGCGATGATCTCCGCCGTTGGCGTCGTCGCTTCCACCCGGAGCCCCGTTTGCGGTGCGTCGACCGCGCACGCTGACCGCACCAGCTCCACGCCGTCGGCGCGCTGACAGGCGTCCGCCGGGCAGAGGTCGAACGACCCCGCTGACGGAAACACGTTGATCGCGTAGAGGTAGCGGCCGCCGAGCGTCTCGACCCGCGTGATGTGCCCATCCCGGAGTGGAGCCGATTCCTGCACCAGCGCGACGCCATCGATGCCAAGCTGCACCTCGCCGCGCTCGGCGGCGCCTGCGAGTGCCTGCTCGCTGTCGTAGCGAACGATGCCCGCTCCCGAACCGCCGACGTTGGCCTTGACCAGCACCGGATAGCGGAGGCCGGCCTGCCGGACGACGGTCACCGCGGTCGAGGGATCGTTGATGACGCGAGCGCGCGGAAATGGCAACCGGAGGAAGGCGAGCAGGTCGAGTTGATTGGCCTTGGACAGCTCCAGCGCATACACGTCGGCGCCATTCACCACCGGTACGCCCAGCCGCTCGAGATGCCGGAGCCAGTGCAGCGTGTAGAAGGTCGTCTGCGCGTGGCCGCGCAGATACGCCGACGGACTTGCGCGGTTGACCACGAGCGAAAACGGCACGTCATTCCGTCCCTCCGACGGATCGTAGGCGTGTGCAGCGGCGTCGAGGCGGACGTACGGCACGCCGCGTCGGTCCAGCTCGGTGAAGAGCGGGCGGAACCAGTGCGGGTGCTCGTGGAAGATCGCGATCGGCAAGTCGGTTGCTGTGCTCATGTCACGGGTCCAGTTGAAGGTTGCCGCCTGGACGGCGCGACATGAACACAGAGCCGGCAATATTGTCCGGAGCAGTGTCATGCCAACGAAAAGGCCCGAGCAGATGGTGCCCGCCCGGGCGCTCGCGTTTTAGCTCTTTGTTTAACGTGGCGGCAATAGGCGGCAAATCACCACGGGCACTCGATTGTCGGGAAACAGTATCAGTACCTCCCGCCCGGATGTCAAGGGTGGCAACTCGGACCATTCTCCTCATGTTACTCATGCTGTCCACGCGGCATGCCCGCGGCATGGAGCGCGCCGAGCACTCGGGTCCGCAACCGCACGGGATCGTCGCACTCGCGTCGGAGGCCGTGCAGCCGTGCAATGAGCGTCTGCTCGAATGCGGCATGTGCCCGACAATAGCCACACCGCGCGAGGTGCGCATCGATCGCGGCCATCGTCGGGGCGTCGAGGGCCCGGTCGAGATAGTCCCACAGCCCGCGGATGGTTTGCTCGCAATCCGGTGGGAACACCACGACCGGCGTCGCCCCGCGATTTCCGTTGCCGTCAGCGGACGTCATCGTGGCCCTCCACTTGTGGATTGCTGCGCACGCCGAGCCCGGCATCCTCGGCGAATGCAATCAGCTCACCCTGCACCGCGCGGCGCGCTCGAAAGAGGCGCGATCGCACGGTGCCGACCGGGATCTCGAGAATCGCGGCCGCTTCGCCGTAGCTCTGCCCTTCGACGTCGACCAGCAGGATCACGCTCCGGTGGGGCTCTGGCAGCGCGTCGACGGCACGCGCGATGGCCGGGCCGACGTCAAGATCGTCGAACATCGCGCCGAGCCCGCTCCGCATGGCGACCACGTGGCTGACGACGGACGGCAGAGCGTCGACGTCCCCATCGTCGCTGTTGACGACGAGCCCTGCCCTCCGGCGCTGGCGGATGAAGACATTCCGGGTGATCGTGAACAGCCACCGCCGCGGGTCCTTGCCCACGATGAACGTGTCCCAGTGCCGGAACGCCCGCAGGAATGTCTCCTGCACGAGGTCGTCGGCGTCGGCGCGGTCGCGGGTCAGCGAGAGCGCAAACCGCGCGACCGCCTCGAGCTGGGGAAGCGCCAGCGCCTCGAAACTCCGAGTCTGGTTCCCGGGCGCCCCGGCGTTCCCGTCCACGTGGTGCTCGTCTACCAGCCGGCCAGGGGTTCGATGATCCGCATCATCTCTTTCCCGACGCGGTCAGGTGGGTGGACGAACGAGACTCAAGGCAGCAGCCCGCCCATCTGAACGAGAAAATATTCGGCCATCGCGAACATCATGACCGCAAGCGCGCGCTTCACCCACAACAGCCAGGGCCCCGAGCGCGGGATCCGGACCGCGCCGCCCGACGCGAGACCGACGACCACGAGCAGCGAGCACATGCCGAGCGAGAAGGCGAACAGATAGATGAACCCGAGGCTGGCACTCTTCGTCGCTGCAACCCAGGTGAGCAACGTGGCGAGCACCGGCGCTCCGCATGGCGCCGCCACGAGGCCCGAAGCGGCACCCATCGTAAATGCACCAGCGTAGCGCCCGCCGCCTTCGAGCAGCGCCGCGCGCGCCACCCACGCGGGCGGAACCGGCACGGGCAACACATCCAACATCATCAGGCCGAACGCGGCGAGCAGGTTCGCGAGGAGCAGGTAGAGCCAGGGGTTCGTGCTGATGCTTCCGAACAGCGTGCCGGTGAGTCCCGCGAAAAGCCCGAGCAGGGCGTAGAACAAAGCGAGCCCCAGCACGTATGCAGCGGTCAACGCTGCGACGCGGCCCCGCGACGAGCCCCCAGCGGACTGGCTACCCACCACCGCGGCGGTGATCGGGATCATCGGATAGATGCACGGTGTCAGCGATGTCGCGACGCCGCCACCGTATACCACAGCGACCGCGACAACGGGTCGTTCCACGAGCAGTTGAACCAGGGAACCGGCCTCGACCACGCAATCTCCGCGCTGACGTCTCTGGTACGTAGTCCGGACGCGCGAAAATAGTTCCACCCTCCCACATGAACCTCACATGGTGCGCTCCCGGGCCGACGGCGCGTGGAACCAAACCCGCCTGCCGTGACTATGTGTCGCGATGCCCGACTCGCGTAACGGCCGGCGGCGCCTCCGTGCTTCGAGCCGTCCCGAGTCATTCGATTCACTCGCTGCAGCAAGGAGCCAATCATGAACAGGTATCGCCCGACTAGCAGATGTCAGCCTGCATCCCGTGCTCGTTGGTTCTCTTCCGCAGGCGCTGTCCTGGCACTGGCGGCGGCCGCCGCGCCGTTGGCGGCGCAATCGATGGGCTCGGGGATGGGGGACAACGGCGTGATGACGCAGCAGCATGACGTCGTGGGCCTTGCGGTCGGCACTGCGGCACCCGGGGCGGCGGTGGAGACGCTGGACGGGAACGCTGTGGACATCTCGCAATTCATCGGGAGCAGGCCCGTGGTGCTGGAGTTCTGGGCGACCTGGTGCCCATTGTGCAAGCAGCTCGAACCGGCGATGCAGGCAGCCCGCAACAAGTACTCCGGCGAAGTCCGATTCGTCTCGGTGGGGGTGAACAAGAACCAGACGCCGGAGAAGGAGAGGGCTTTCGTGGCGGCGAGGGGACTTGGAGGCGAGTACGTCTTCGACCGGAACGGCAAGGCCGTGGCGGCGTACAAGACCCCGGACACGTCCTACCTCGTCGTGATCGACCGCGCCGGGACCGTGGTCTACACCGGTGTGGGTGGAAAGCAGAACGTCGACGCGGCGATCGCCACTGCGTTACACGGTAGGAATAGTCATGGCACGCCTTGAAGGGAAGGTCGCCGTCATCGTCGGTGGCAACAGCGGAATCGGCCTCGCCTCGGCCAGGGCCTTCGTGCGCGAGGGTGCCAGCGTCGTGATCGCCGGGCGCGATCAGACATCGCTCGATCAGGCGG
>JBOHRZ010000097.1:0-8712 GCA_050732975.1 Gemmatimonadales bacterium | reverse complement strand
TTGCTGGTCGCGGCATCGGCCGCGACGCTCGCCGTAGCGGCCGCCGCATTGGTCCCTGTGTCACCGCTGCACCGCTGGATCACGGCGCCATCCGCCGGCGTCGTTCCGGCCGCTGCGAAAGCAGCCACTTCGCAGCATGTCGCCGCGACAGCGGGCGACGCGGCGACATCGGGGATCGCGGTGCAACCGTCGGGTGTCGTCGTCGTCATGTTTCGGCACGATCCGGCAAGCGGCGTTCTCGAGCTGGATCGCTCCGCGACCGCCGAAGTGGGGCTGCGCGCCCGCGGCGGTCGCACCGGTTACCGCGTCGAATCGGATCGCATCGTGATCGATAATCAGCAGGCCGCCGAGACGTACTTCATCGACATTCCAGCGGGGCTCACCCGCCTCGTGGTGAAGGACGCCGGCGGCGTGCTGCTGACGTGGCCGGACGACTCCGCCCGCTGGGCCGCACCAGGCGCGGCGCCGGTCCGTGTTCCTCTCGACCGGCTGGTGCACCATGGCCGCTGACCGGCAGTCATCGTCCGGCTATGGTGTTTATTACCATAGTTCTCTGCGCCGGTCGATGCAGGCCATCTCCGCGACGGGAGCGCTAGCGGCCGCGGTGCTGCTGGCGGCGGCGCCGGCCGCGGGCCAGGATCCCGACGCCACAACGGCCGGACCGGCCGCCGTCTGCGGTGCCTGCCGTGACGGCCTCCGGGCCGGACTGATCGCCATTCCGGTCGCGGTATCCGACACCGGGCGCCCGATGGCCGTCGAATACAGCAATGCCTACTACACCCGCCTCACCATCCACCGCATCGGCAGCTACCTCGAGCTGCCGCTTTTCACCGCGGAATACTTCGTGGGCCAGAAGCTGCTGAAGGAGGAACAGACCTCGACCGACCGCCATCTGCCGCTGCGCTCGACCCACAACGCGCTGGCAGCGGGGATCGGCGTGCTGTTCGCGGTCAACACCGTCACCGGCGTGTGGAACCTGGTCGAGGCGCGTCACGACCCGAACGGACGCACCCGGCGCTGGCTGCACAGTCTCACGATGCTGGCGGCCGACGCCGGCTTTCTCTGGACTGCGTCGCTCGGCGGACAGGCGAAGCACACCACCAACGGCGCCAGCAACCATCGCGCAGTGGCAATCGGTTCGTTCTCGCTGGCGACGGCATCCACCCTGATGATGTGGCTCTGGAAGTGACCCCGTGAACGGCATCGTCAATACACTCGCCGGTTGGTTCGCGCCGTGGCAGTCGCTGTATGCCGATTCGCGATTGCTCGAGACCACCGTGACCGGGGCGCATATCCTCGCCACCGTGATTGGCGGAGGCGTCGCAATCGCCGCCGACCGCGACACCCTGCGCACACTTCGCGCGGAGTTGGCGCTCGGCCCGCAGGCGCTCGACGAACTGCACGCGACGCATCGTCCGGTCTTGATCGGCCTTGCCGTGCTGTTCATCACGGGGATTGCGCTTGCGGCGGCCGACGTCAAGACCTTCGCCCACTCCACGATCTTCCTCATCAAGCTCATCCTGGTCCTGCTCCTCTGCCTCAACGGCCTCTTCCTCGCGCGCACGGAACATCTGCTCCGCCGGCGGGTATTTGCCGAGCCCGCGTGGCCGGAGTCGCCGGAACCGACCCCCCGGCTCTGGCTCCGGCTGCGCGCGGCCTCGTGGCTCAGTATCGCGCTCTGGAGTACCACCGTGATCGTGGGATCCGCGCTGCTGAATGCCTAGTTGTGAGGACAGGACCCTGCAGGTCGCCTCGAAGGAGAAGGAATAGATGGCCGACAACGAATCCCCCGACGACCCCTGCTGCGATTGCCCGCTGGCGCCGGATCGCCGCGACTTCGTGCGCCAGGCAACGCTGGCGGCCTTCGGTGCGCTGGTCTACGCCGGAATGCCGCCCCGGCTCGCCGCGATGGTCCGCGCGGTACCCGTTGCGCCGCTGCGGCGCACCGGCAGCGTCATCACCTATCCGATCCCCGCGCAGGATGGCGCCCAGATCGACCGCGGCAATCAGGTAATCCTGGTCCGCTGGACCGGCCACATCTACGCCTTCAACCTCGCCTGCCCGCATCAGCACGTGGCGTTGCGCTGGAACGAGCACGACGCCGAGTTCCAGTGCCCCAAACATCATTCGAAGTACCACCCTGATGGCATCTTCATCTCGGGACGCGCCACCCGCGGTATGGACCGCTTCAGCATCACGCGCAACGACGGCAATGTCGTCGTGGACGTCAACGCGATGCACAAGAACGATGAAGATCCGGCGGGATGGAACGCGGCCGTCATCGATGTGGGCGCCGGATGACGACGTGTCCCGGATGCGGCATGGACCGCCGTGAATTCCTGGAGCGGACGCTGGCCATGCTGGGAGCAGGCGCTCTCGCTGCCTGCGCCGCTGGCGCTCCCACCGCCCCCGGCATCACGGCGTTCTCGGTGCAGATCTCCGATTATCCGGCGCTCGCGGCGGTCGGCGGCATCGCGGTGGTCGACACCGGTTCGAAGAGCGGAGAGCCGGTTGCCGTTTCGCGCACCGCGGCCGACACGTTTGTCGCGCTGTCGCTGGTCTGCCCGCATCGCGGTTTCACGGTGGAGGTCTCGCCTCCGGGATTCTATTGTCCGGGTCACGGCGCCACGTTCGCTGCCGATGGAGCCTGGACCGGCGGACAACAGACCAGCAGCCTGGCCGCATACCACACCAGCTACGATTCGACCACCGGTAGGCTGCAGATCAGCTGAAGGCGACCTGCCGGTCTCGACCAGCCTGGAACAGCCGCCGCAAATAATTGACCCACAATGACTTAGCGCCAACGTCGCGGCTTGTTACCCGGTGCCGGAACGGGTATATTTGAGGCTTCCCGGTGGCCCCCTCTGGACCGTCGAGATTCACCCCAATCCGGACCCCGATGACCGCGCCCAATTCCCGCGAACGGATCGTTCCGCGCCTGATCGAAGAAGAGCTGCAGCAGTCGTTCATCAACTACTCGATGAGCGTCATCGTGTCGCGCGCGTTGCCCGACGTTCGCGACGGCCTCAAGCCGGTGCACCGCCGCATCCTCTACGCCATGAACGAACTGGGCCTGCTGCCGAATCGCGCCTTCAAGAAGTCGGCGACGGTGGTGGGCGACGTGCTCGGCAAGTATCACCCGCACGGCGACGCCTCGGTCTATGACGCCCTGGTGCGCATGGTGCAGGAATTCTCACTGCGCTATCCGCTGGTCGACGGACAGGGGAATTTCGGCTCGGTCGACGGCGATCCCGCCGCGGCGTACCGGTATACCGAAGCCCGGCTCACCCGTGTGGCGCTGGAGATGCTGGCCGACATCGACAAGAACACCGTCGATTTCGTCCCCAACTTCGACGACCAGCGTGAAGAGCCGTCGGTCCTGCCCAGCAGGCTTCCCAACCTGCTCGTCAACGGATCGAGCGGGATCGCCGTCGGAATGGCGACCAACATCCCGCCCCACAATCTGCGCGAAGTGGTCGCGGCGATCGGCGAGTTGATCAAGCATCCCGAGCTCACCACCGACGACCTGCTCAAGCACATCAAGGGGCCCGACTTCCCGACCGGCGGCTTCATCTTCGGCGAGGCGGGGATCCGCGAGGCGTACCAGACCGGCCGCGGCCGCGTCGTGATGCGGGCCCGGGTCCGCGTCGAGGAGAACGAGCGCACCGGCCGCAACGCGCTGATCATCACCGAGATCCCCTATCAGGTCAACAAGGCGACCCTGCATGCCAGCATCGCCGACCTGGCGGTGAGCAAGCGCGTCGACGGCATCAGCGGCGTGCGCGACGAATCCGACCGCGAGGGGATGCGCCTGGTGGTCGAGCTCAAGCGCGACGCGATCGCCCAGGTGGTGCTCAACCAGTTGTACAAGCACACCTCGATGCAGAGCACCTTCGGCGTAATCAACCTGGCGCTGGTCAACGGCGCCCCGAAGGTGATGCCGCTCAAGGACATGCTGCAGCACTTCATCGACCACCGCCACACGGTGATCGTCCGGCGGACCGAATTCGATCTCGCCGACGCCAAGAAGCGCGAGCACATCCTCGAAGGCCTCAAGATCGCCGTCGACAACATCGACGAGGTGATCCGGATCATCCGCGGGTCGGCCGACACCCCGACCGCCGACGCCGCGCTGCGGTCGCGCTTCGGGCTGAGCGAACCGCAGGCCGACGCGATCCTCAACATGCGGCTCGCCAAGCTGACCGGGCTGGAGATCGAGAAGCTCGACGCCGAGCTGACCGAAGTGCGCACCGTGATCGCCGAACTGGAGAGCATCCTCAAGTCGCGCGACAAGCGGATGAAGATCCTGGTCGACGAACTCGACGAGCTGGCGACCGCGTTCGGCGATGCCCGGCGCACCGAGATCCTCGGCGACCAGAGCGAGCTCTCCATCGAGGACCTGATCGCCGAAGAAGACATGGTGATCACCATCTCGCACACCGGTTACATCAAGCGGATCCCGGCGACCACCTATCGCCGCCAGCGGCGCGGCGGGCGCGGGCTTACCGGCATGGAGACCAAGGAAGCCGACTGGGTCGAGCATCTGTTCATCGCCTCTACCCACGACTACCTGATGTTCTTCTCCGACCGCGGCACCGTGTACTGGCTCAAGGTGCACGAGATCCCGCAGGCCGGACGCGCCGCGCGGGGCAAGCCCGTCGTCAACTGCATCAATATCCGCGAAGGCGAACGGGTTGCCGCGCTGGTGCCGGTGCGGACCTTCGCCGACAACGAGTGGCTGATGTTCACCACCCGCAACGGCACCGTGAAGAAGACGGTGCTGTCGGCCTACGGCAACGTCCGCAGCGTCGGCATCAATGCCATCAACATCGACCCGGATGACGAACTGATCGACGTCCAGAAGACCCGTGGCAACGACGACATCGTCCTCGCCACGTCGTTCGGGATGAGCATCCGCTTCCACGAGAGCGACGTGCGCGAGATGGGCCGGGCCACCTCGGGCGTCAAGGGCATCGAGCTCGACAAGGGTGACCACGTCATCGGCATGGTCGTGGTGCGCGAACGGGCCGAACTCCTGGTCGTGAGCGAACGCGGCATCGGCAAGCGCAGCGTGCTGAGCGACTACCGCGTGCAGCACCGCGGTGGCAAGGGCATCATCACCATGCAGAAGACCGAGAAGACCGGCAACCTCATCGCGCTCAAGGACGTACTTCCGGACGACGAGCTGATGATGATCACCCGCGGAGGCGTAATCATCCGCTGTCCGGTCGAAGGGATTCGCGTCAGCGGCCGCAACACCCAGGGCGTCAAACTGATGAACCTCGACCAGGGCGACCACATCGTCGACGTGGCGCGGGTCCAGAAGGAAGAAGGCGAGAGCATCGAAGGAGAAGCCGAGGTCGAGACCCCGGTGACCGAGGCGTGAGCCTGCCGGTCACCATCGAGTCCCTGCGCGAGGCAGCGGCGGGACTGGCGGGAGTTGCAGAACGCACCCCGCTCATCCCGCTGCCGTTTGACCTGCCATTTCCGGTGCGGCTCAAAGCCGAGTACCTGCAGCCGATCGGAGCGTTCAAGATCCGCGGCGCGTGGACCGCGTTGCGCCGACTCGACGCCGGGGCTCGTCGGCGGGGTGTGGTGACCTCGTCCAGCGGCAATCACGGCATGGGCGTCGCCTGGGCGGCAAACCGTCTCGGCGTCCGGGCCGTGGTGGTGATGCCGGAATCCGCTGCGGCGATCAAGGTGCAGGGCGTCCGCGATCTCGGCGCCGTGGTGGTGCTGGCGGGCAGGACGCGAGGGCCCGAGCAGACCGCCGAGGCGGAGCGGCTTCGCGATGCCGAAGGCCTCACCATGATCCCGCCCTTCGATCACCCCGACGTGATCGCCGGGCAGGGCACCGTCGGCCTCGAAATCCTCGAACAATGGCCGGAAGTGGGGACCATAATGGCCCCCATCGGAGGGGGCGGCCTTCTCGCCGGCATCTGCACTGCCGTCAGTGCCATGGCGCCCGCCGTGCGCGTGGTCGCGGTCGAACCGGCCGGAATCCCCAAGCTGTCCGGCGCCTTCGCCAACCGGGCGCCCACCTCCGTTGCCGGGGTGAGCCTTGCCGATGGCCTCCTCACCCCCTCGGTCGGGGAGCTGACCTGGCCCCTCATCCGCGACGTGGTCCGGGATGTCGTCGCCGTGACCGACGACGAACTCCGGGCCGCCATGCGCTGGCTGGCGAGGGCAGGAATCCGGGTCGAACCATCCGGCGCGGCGACGACTGGCGCAATTCTGGCAGGGCATTTCCGGCCTGATGGCCCTACTGTCGTGGTATCCACTGGCAGGAACGTCGACCCTGATCGGTATCGGGAGCTGACCGCCGCATGAGCAACCCCCGCCTCCTGCTCGCCACCGAGGACACCTCCCTTGCCCGGACGCTGTCGTGGGTGCTCAAGGAGAACGGCTACGACATCATTACGGCACTGGGGGGGCCGCAATTGCTGGAGCGCCTCGATCAGGACATCTACGACCTGCTGATGCTCGATCTCGCCAATCCCGACGCCGGCACCATGGACCGGCTGGCGCGGGTGCGCGAGGATCAGCGCCATCGCGACGTGCCGCTCTTCGTGCTCACCGACCCCGATTTCAACCTGACGCAGCTCGAGCCGTTCGGGCTCGGTTCGTCGGACGCGATCCAGCGGCCGTACCAGGTGCGCGAACTGCTGTCGCGCATCAAGGCGCATCTGCGGGTAGGGCGCGAACTCAATCGAGCCCGGGCCGAAGCGCGCTCGCGCAGCGAGCTGGTGTCGATCCTCAAGGAAATCACCGCCTCGCTCAAGACCGAGGAGATCTATCAGATCCTGGTGCGCCGCGTGGCGACCGGATTGCGTATCGCGCGCTGCTCGGTCGTGCTGGCGGCGCCTGGCGACCGACAGGGGACTGTCGTCGCGGCGTTCGAGGATCCCAACCTGCGGGACCTGCGCGTCGACCTCAATAAGTATCCGGAAATCACCAAGGCCCTCGACAGCGGCGAGAAGGTGCTGGTGCCCGACGTCGACAAGGATCCCCTGTATCTGGACATTCTTACGACTTGGGGTGCCGCCGCCAGCACGGGACGCCGCACCAAGTCGGTGATCGCGCTGCCGTTCTCGCTCAGCGGACATCGCGCCGGCGTCTTCTTCCTGCGCACGACTACCGAGGACCCGCCGCTCAACCGCCTCGACCTCGGCTTCGCCGAGCAGGTGATCGACGCCGCGGCGACCGCGCTCGAGAAGGCGTACGATCTCGAGCATGGCTCGGGGAGCGGCGGCCAATTGCGGCAGCTTGCCGACACCGATCCGCTGACCGGATGCGCCAACCGCAGAGTGCTCGACCAGCGACTGCGGGAAGAGCTCGACCGCGCCCGCCGCTATGACCAGGTCGTCACCGTGGTGATTCTCGACGTCGACGACTTCAAGCGGGTCAATGACACGTTCGGCCATCAGGTCGGCGACCGGGTGCTCAAGGAAATGGCGGGCCTCTTCCGTCACGAACTGCGCACCATGGATTTCCTGGCGCGCTACGGCGGCGAGGAATTCGTGGTGCTGCTCCCCGAAACCGGCGGCACCGGCGCGCGGCTGTTCACCGACCGGATCCTCCGGCGGGTGCAGCAGCATAACTTCGGCGACGCCGCGATTCCGATCTCGGTGACCGTGAGTGCCGGTCTTGCCACATTCCCTGACGATCGCGTCGGCGACGACGAGTCGCTGCTCCGCCTCGCTGACGACAATCTTTACAAGGCGAAACGGGCGGGAAGAAATCGTTACCGCGACTGACCGCCGCTCCGTCGGCTCTCCTCGTTCTCCCCGCTCTCCCCGCTCTCCTTTCCAGTTAAATTGCCCGATTCAACGGAGCTTCGCCGATGCGATCCATTCGCGGTTCATCGTCCATGGTCGTCCTCGCCACCCTCACCATTGCCGCGTCGATCGCGACCGGCTTCGTCCTCGGCCAGCATCATCCATACCTGCGGATCACAACCCACGGCGAGTGGGTGAAGTACGCCAACGCCGGGGGTGACAGCGTTCGCGCCTACGTGGCATACCCCGAACGCAAGGACAAGGCTCCGGCGATCATCGTGGTCCATGAGATCTTCGGGATGACCGGCTGGGAGCCCACGGTCGCCGACAAATTCGCGGGCGAGGGGTACGTCGCCATCGCGCCGGACCTTCTCTCGTCGCAATACAAGTCGACCGATTCGGTGGGGACCAGGGCAACGCGGCTGGTGAGCGGCCTCGCCGACTCGGCAGTCGTCGCCGATCTCGATGCGACCTACCGATACGTCAACGGACTGGTCGCCACCCGGAAGGACGACATCGGCATCATCGGATTCTGCTGGGGTGGCGGGACGGCGTGGAAATACGCCGCCGCCAATCCCCGGCTCAAGGCAGCCGTGCCCTGTTACGGTCCGGTGAGCGACACCGCAATACTGCGCACGATCAAGGCGCCGGTGTTCGCGGTCGACGCCGAGGGCGATGCCCGGGTGACCGGGATGCTCCCCGGCATCACCGCGGCGATGCAGGGGAACCACAAGGATTTCACCTCGCACGTCTATTCGGGGGTGGGGCACGGGTTCCTCAAACCGGGGCGGACCGGGAGCAATTCCGCCGCCGCCGATTCGGCCCGCGCCGACATCGACGCGTTCCTCGCAAAACACCTGAAGGTCCAATGATTCGAGTCCGGGCTCAGCGCTCCGGGCTTCGGGCGCCGGGCGCTGGGCGCCGGGCGCTGGGC
>JBOHRZ010000096.1:0-8772 GCA_050732975.1 Gemmatimonadales bacterium | reverse complement strand
GCGCACCTCGCACGCGCCTGTGGAGGCGCGGTTGAGCGAGGTGCATTCCCCGACGGTGGTGATCATGGGTGAGCGCGACCCGGACTTCCCGGATCCGGCGGCCGAGGCACGAGGTGTGGCCGAACGACTGCACGCCGAGATCCTGCTGGTACCCAACGCCGGTCACTACCCGCAGACCGAATACCCCGAGGTCGTTTCGCCGGCGGTGGTCGGGTTCCTCGGTCGCGTGTTCAAAGACTAACGGTGCGACGGATCAACGTCATGCTGGCCGGCGTGTGCCGACTCCGCCTGGCACCGAGCTGCGCCGGATGAACGGGCTGGAGCGCGTCAATCTGATCCTCCGCGCGATCATGGAACTTGGAGTGATCTGCGGGCTTGCCTGGTGGGGCTATCGGGTCGGAGGCGTCCTGCTTGCCGTGGCGGCACCTGTCGTCGGGTTCGGGTTCTGGGGCGCGGTCGACTTTCACCATGCGGGACGTGCTGCCGAAGCGCTGCGGCTGATCCAGGAGCTGGTGATTTCCGGCCTGGCCGCGGGAGCGCTCTACGTCGCCGGGGCCCACGTCCTCGGCTACGCACTCGCCTCCGTGTCGGTCGCGTATCACGCTCTGGTCTACATCGCGGGAAACAGGCTGCTCAAGGGCAGAGTCGGCCGGAAGTGATCGGTAGTTGGAGTCCGCTGGACCTTCGACATCTCCACGGTCGGACCGAAACCCAGCATCGGCCCTACCGTTATATGGATGGCGCGGCGGGCGTCGCTGCGCCGCAGCAAATCCTCAGGTCGTTATTCCGACCGGTCACGGAGAGAGGCCATGTATCTGCGCCGAATCAAGGCCGCATTGGTTCACGCTCTCTTGTGGGCCGCCGCTTGGGCCGTCGCTGGAGTCTTCCTCGAGTTCCTGCAGGCATCCCACGGTCTCACCGGGCATAGTCTCCTCGAGCTGGTGCCGCTGATCCCCAGCATGGCCGCGTACTGGGCCGCCGTGGGCTTCGCCAGCGGCCTGCTCGTAGCAGGTATCTTGATGCTCGCGGAGCGGAACAGGACGCTCGACCAGATCTCCCTTCGCAGGATGGCCGCGTGGGGCGCCGTTCCGGGAGTATTCCTCCCGCTGCTCACCCATGTGCAACTCGCCTATCGCGGTCTCTTCATGGTGCGGTTCCTCACTGGCAACGTCGAGATGGCGGTCATCCTCGGCTGCGTCGGTGCGGGATTGGCGGCGGGGGAACTGAGGGCCGCGCGTGCGTTGCCGCCAGGCCGGGATCCGGTTCCTGCTCCCGATCAACTGGCGCGCTGACGCGCCCTCGCCGGCGGCGGGGGCGTCAGCGAGACCCACACTGCCGCAGTACTTTTCAGGTGGAGGACATCCAGGTGAAATACAAAATCGCGCTTGAACAGTCGCCTGAAGGATACAGTGTCTCCGTGCCGGGCTTGCCGGGCTGCTGGTCCCAGGGGGCGACGGAGGCCGAAGCCATCGCGAATATCCGTGATGCGATTAGCGAGTATCTGGCGGTCCGCGATGAGCTGCTTCAGGGCGCCGAGGTCCGCGAGGTCGAGGTCGTTTGATCCGTGCCGAAGCTGCCGGGCATCAATCACCTCGAGGCCATTCGCGCGCTTGAGAAGGCTGGCTTTCGCGTTGCCCGGCAAGGCAAGCACGTGGTCATGACCGACGGGGCGCGGATTCTCACCATACCTCGACACAATCCGGTCAATGCATTAACGATGGGTGGAATCGTGCGCGATGCCGGCCTGACAATTGACGAATTCCGGCGGCTGCTGTAGGGCTCGCTGACCCGCGCTTGGTGGGGGCCGCCGCACAGGACGACGCCGCACCGCCAATCCGAGCACCAGAAGCGCAGAGCCGTGAGGCGGACAACGGGCTACATCTCTACAGGCAGGTGACGAATGAGAATGCGCGCAGTAGAACGGTCGGCGTTAATCGGTTCGGTGCTCGCGGCACTGACCGTCGTTGGCCCAACGCACGCCGCGGCCCAATCACGGGTCGAGTTCACCCTTCCGTTCGGCAAGTACGACGTCGGCTTTCGCGACGTCCATTTGTTTGACAGCTCTCGTGCAGTACTCGGAACCGATTCTCTCGGGGAACGTCTCTCCTGGCGACCCCGCCCTTTGCAGGTCAGCATCTGGTACCCGGCGCTAACTGCCGCAGGCGCGACACCGATGCGTTACCGGGAATACGTTTGGCTTTTCGCCACCCCGTTGAGCTTTGCGGGAACGGATGAACGCGGCCACACCGGCGCCGAGCGGGCCTTCCTGGACTGGCTCGTTGACTTCACCGACAAGCCGCCCGGCTGGCGGCCCGGACGCCTCGCCGAGCTCGAAGCCGCCCGAAGGCGCGAGTTCGATGTCCCGACGCACGCGTTCCGGAATGCTGCCCAGGCGTCCGGAAACTTCCCCATCATCATATATGCTCCGGGCATGGGCGGCCCGTCCTTCGAGAACGACATCCTCATGGAGTACCTCGCCAGCCATGGCTACATCGTCTTGGCGAGCCCGAGTTGGGGCGCCGGAACCGCCATGGCCGTCGACCGGGCGACCATGGAGGCACAAGCGCGAGATATCGAATTCCTCGCGGGGTACGCCCGAGGCATGCCAGGTACGCGCGGCGCCGCCGTCGGGGTCGTCGGGCATAGCTGGGGTGGGTTGACCAATGTGGTCGCGGCTAATCGGACGAGTTCCATCTCGGCCGTCGCCAGTCTTGATGGCTCGATCCGCTATTTCGGGCGGCGAGACTTCGTCCGCTCCGAGCTTGCCACATCCTCGGGGTACACCACACCCTCCCTGTTTCTCAACCAGGGAGTCAATCGAGATGTCCGGTTTTTCGCGCAGAACGGAGCCGACACCGATTTCGTTTTTTTCGATTCGCTTCGCTACGCGCCGGCCTGGAGGGTCTCGATGAATGCCATCGATCACCAGAACTTCGTTGCGGCATACAACCGCTTCTCCGGTCAGCAGCGACTCAATTTCGTATCGGACTCCGCCGTGACGAATCGCGGCTACGAGGACGTCGCGCGAATGCTGCTGAGCTTCTTCGATGCGACCCTGAAACGAAACGGAATGGTAGTGTGGTCGCCACCTGCACCCGTGGCGCCCTCGAAGAGCGGTCAGACGGTCGTGGCGACACGTGCGTTGAGGCCACTGCCCAATGTCGCGAGCTTCGTGGCCGGCGCTCGCGCGAACGGCGGCCTCGCGCGCGCCTGCACTTTTCTCGCGCAGGTGAGGCAGACGAATCCAACATACACCTTGCCCTACGGCGATCTTTCCAACCTCGGTTGGTCCACTGACTCGGCGCCCGAAGCCCTCGGCGTGTTTTGTGTCGCTGCGGATCTGTACCCGATGATGCCGTCGGCGCACAGCGACCTCGGAGATGCCTATCTCGCGAACCGGGACACGGCAAATGCGATCAGGTCCTTCGAGCGCGTTCTCCAGTTGGATTCCACGCGCACGTACGCAAAGGCGCAGTTAGCGAAGCTCCGGCCACGTTGACCGCCGCCCGACGTGCCAGTCTGGATGGCACGTCGCCGGACCCAATGGCGAGCACGACTGGATTGTGCCCGAACCGGGCATCGACTTCGCTGCCCTCTTCGCCGAGTTTGGCACCTGTGTGATGGGGCGTTCGCGTAATCCGGTACCGAATTGCGTTCGCTCGAGCCTGATCCCCGGGTTGCAGGTCCACAAGTTCCCGGCCAGGACCGGATCGCCCGGTTCAGCGGCCCCTCGCCCGCCGATCGCTTGCGAAGTGTTACCGCCGGAGGTACTATCTCAATGGGCAAGCTGCGGCGTGGCGGCTTCGTGTTCCTGACCTGGAAAGGCGATCATCCGCCGCGTCATGTCCACGTCTATCGGGACGGTGAACTGATCGTGAAATGGGACCTCGAGCACCGCATTCCGATGAAAGGCGCCGCGACCACAAAGGTCCTCGCGTTGATCGCCGAGCTCGAAGAGGAAGGCGTACTGTGAAAATCACCGCCGTCACCGCCAACAACCGCAAGCGAGTGTTCGAGGTCCGCACGGCGCGCGGCACTTGGGACTTCCCGTTCGCCAAGCTCGACGTGCAGCCCACCAAGAACGATCGGATCGCCGACGTCTTTGCCGACGCCGAGACCGGCCGCGAAGCGTTCACGTACCAGCTCGAATCAGGCCGCGAAGACACCGTCCATCTCGACGCCGTGCTCGAATACCATGAAGACCCCGGCTATCTCAACGAGCTCCTGCTGCATCAGTTGACGGTCGAAGCCCGCAAGGCCATCGCCGAAACCTCCCTCGCCAAGCGCGAAATCACCCGCCGGCTCGGCACCTCGGCAAGCCAGCTCTACCGGCTCCTCGACCCGGGGCACTCCGGAAAATCGGCGGGACAGCTTCTGGCGCTGCTGCACCTCCTCGGCCGCGAGGTGGAGATCACTGTGCGCCCGGCAACCGCACGCCCGTCGAGGCGGTCACCCGCCAGGGCGCGCCGCAAACGGCGATCGTTGACGGGCACCTAGGTGATGGCGTGAAGTCTGCGGAAGAGCCGTCTTCGGGGTTCCCACCTTGGGTGTTCGCTCCTGAAGCTCCTCAACGCGTCCGGTGTACCCTTCCGGCACCTTCTGGAATACGGCGGTAAATTGCAGAGGAACATCAACACATGGCAGCAGCACCAATGATTCGACCAATCCTTCATTCAATTGCTCCTCGCTTCCAGGTCGGGAACCAGGAGCAAGCCCTGGCTTTTTATGGGCGGCTCGGCTTTGCCGCGACCTACCGGGACGAGGGGCTTGCCATAGTCGAACGAGATGGGGTCACACTGCATCTCCATTGCTCGGAAGAACCTGCCACGGGTCACTCCGTATTCTGGATTCGGGTGACCAACATCGAGGCGTTGTACCAGGAGTACCAGCAATCTCTTCCGACTGACGCGATCTCGTCCCGCGTGGTGGCCCAGCCCTGGGGCTTCAAGGAGTTTTACCTTTTCGATCACGTTCGCAACCTCTTTCTATTTGGGGAAGCTCTTGCTGAAGAAAGAGAGATCACTGCTGAACCAGAGGATGTGTGTCCGGTTCCCGTTTCCGAGCAGTTGACGTCCTGACGCGCCGCCCGGCCGTTCTTCAATGGGCGATTGGTTGCCCGCGCTGTATGTTATAGTATACTGTTGTATCTCCTAACATACAGGAAAGCGCCCATGCGACCCCCGGCCAAGCCGAGCAGTTCGTTCTATCACCCGGTTGACGCGATCCTCGGGACGCCGGCCGCGGTCCGGATCCTCCGCGTCCTGAGCCTCCATCAGGGGGCCCTGTCGCGGACTACCATCGCGCAGCGCGCCGGCCTGGGTCGCGCCGGCACCAACCGGGCGCTGGAACGGCTGGTCCACGCAGGGGTCGTCGCTCCGGTGGGCGATGCCAGCCGGCCACTCGTGGCGTTGTCGGCCGGCCATCCGCTCGCCACCCAGCTCCGCGAGTTGTTTCACGCCGAGGCCGCGAGGACTGACGATTTCTTCAGCCGTCTGCGCAACGCTGCGGCCACGATCGAGCCCGCGCCGGCGGCGGTCTGGCTGATCGGCAGCACCGCCCGCAGCGAAGATTCCATGGACAGTGACGTTGATGTGGCAGTGGTCGTCAACCGCCCCGGACGATTCGGCCTCAAGCTCTTCAATCGGCAGATCCACGAAGCCGCTGCCGCCCTCGGTGTGAGAATCTCCATGATCGGCATGTCGGTGGCCGAATTGTCGGAACATGCCCGGATCAACGATGCGTGGTGGCGGAATCTGGTACGCGATGCGGTCCCGCTTGTCGGCCGTGAACCAGGGGCCCTGATCGATGGCTAGATCCGGGTCGGTGCGCACCGTACCGCGTGACGAATGGAAGGGGCGCCGTGACAACGCCCGGGAATTTCTCACCGGCGCCGACGCGCTGATGGAACGGGCCCAGGCCGGGCGGAGCTGCAACCCCATCGTCACGCTGTGCGTCAACGCCGCGATTGCCTGGGGCGATGCCGTCACCATCAAGTTCGGAGGCATGGTCAACGCGGGCAATCATCACGCGCTCGAAGCCACCATCCAGCGTGTGATCGGCGCGCGGTTTTCCGATCGCTCGGCGCAACAGCTTTCCCGGATACTTGGCCAGAAGGACGAAGCCGCGTATGGCGCACATTCGGCGACACAAGCCGAGGCCCGGGAGATCCTGAAGCTGACCAGGCGTTTCGCAGCATGGGCGGAGACGGAGTTGGCCCGGCCGGGTTGAACCTCCGGGTTTACCGGCCGCTTCGGCGCTCACATTCCCCTGACGTTGGTGGATTTACTCGCAGGGTCAAGTCCCCAACAGGACGGGGCCCGCAGGGTGTCCAACTCGCCTATCGCGGTCTCTTTATTGTGCGGTTCCTCACCGGCAACGTCGAGATGGCGGTCATCCCCGGCTGCGTCGGTGCGGGATTGGCGGCCGGGGAATTGACGGCTGCTCGCGTGCTGCCGCCCGGCCGGAATCCGATTCCAGTTCCCGATCAATCGGCGCCATGACGCGCCATCACTGCCGGCGGCGGCAGCGCGGACCGCGGCGCAAAAGAGCTCCGGGCTGCGCAATCGAGATCCCGCGACCTTGCGACACCATCACACAATTGGGGAGGCGACCGCCCGCCGACTGGAGGCAAGCACCATGGCATGCTTGACAAGGATGTATCCTACGGGATACGTTGCCCGTGACTGAAGTCCGTCAGACGAGCCGGTACGGGAAGTGGTTTGACGGGCTGCGAGATCGGGAAGCCAGGGCCAGGATCCTGGTCAGGATCCGGCGCTTGTCGCTCGGTAATCCCGGTGACGTCCGGCCGGTGGGTGAAGGAGTCTCGGAGATGCGCATCGACCATGGGCCGGGATACCGGGTGTACTTCGTTTCCCGCGGGAACGAGTTGGTCATACTGCTCGCCGGAGGGGATAAAGCGAGCTAGGCGCGCGACATTCAGGCTGCCCGCACACTGGCGCGGACGCTGGAGGACTGAGACGATATGGCGAAGACGAAAACACAACAGTGGGACGCGGCCCACTATCTCAAGAGCGATCGCGACATCGTGGCGTACCTGGAGGCCGCGTTCGAGGATGGCGATTCCGCCGTCGTCGCCGCCGCGCTGGGAGACATCGCGCGCGCCAAGGGCATGGCGAAAGTCGCCCGACAAGCCGGACTCGGCCGTGAGAGCCTCTACAAGGCGCTGTCGGCGGAAGGCAACCCCGAGCTTGGCACCGTGCTGCGCGTAATTCGCGCGCTGGGCCTCAAGCTCCACGCCGTTCCGGCGAGCTAGAGAGGCATAAGCTCCTGGCCGTCGGCCCGCGAGCCGAAAACTCCGCGACGTTCGATGACAACTCCGCGCCCTTTCGCTCCGCCGCCGCGACCTTCGATGACAACTCCGAGCCCTCTCGCGCCGACTCCGGGACCTCTCATTACAACTCCGAGCCCTTCGGCATAGAGCTCGTCCGGCAAAGAATATCTCCCTAACTTCGCCCTCAGGCTGGCGCAGGGCGCGTCCCTGTCGCGATCGCCGGTTTGACGATCGCGGCGCCGCTGCCGCCGGAGTCAGGGCCGCTTTCCATTACAACGCCGCGACCTTCGGCGCCCGACTCGACGTCGCTCGCTGTCCGCCTCGCCTGATTCGAGTCCGCCGCCGACATCCTCGATGACAATCCCCGCGACGTCCAACGTTCGGCTCGACGCGTGTGATGACAACCCGCGCCGTTTCCATCCTGCCTCGGCCCCCTTCGGCCGTCGGGCCGGCTGCTTCGCGGGTGGTCGCGCCCGCTCCTCCACGTTCCGGGCGCCCCTCTACGAACGCCCTCGGAGGAATCAACAAGTCCGTCGCCCCAATCATGCCGGCCGGGACCGGCTCGACGTTTTCGCGGACAGGCTCGACACTTTCCGGGACAGGCATCACACTCTCGGGGACAAGCATCACACTTTCCGGGATAGGCATCACACTTTCGGGGACAGACATTACGGCGGCCCGGACACCTTGAACGGCTGCCCCAACCGCTCTCGCCGTTGCCTCGATTCCTTCCATGATCGCCTCGAAGCCTTCAACCGTCCGAATTTCCGCTTCGACCGTTGCCGCGATTGCTTCTGCAAACGCCGCGACACATTCTGCAAACGCCGGGACAGATCCTCAGCTCGCCGCGATCGCTGATGCGACTGCCCAGCCAGGTCATGCACCAGCCTCGACACCTACTACCGGGTCCTCGACACCTGATACAATCGCTGCACATGCTTCTGCAATTCCCGCGACCTTGGGTACGAGGTTCGATCGCTGATCGGTCGTCTCAAACTTGAGACAAACGGCCCCAAAACGGACACTTGTTCCAAGCGCCATGTGGATAACGATGTCTGGCCTCGATACACCCGGACGCATCAACCTCTGCTGACGCGTCTCCGCACTGTCCCGGCAACATCAGGCCGAATGTGGCTTGCAGCGTGACAGTCGCTGGAACGATCCCCTGATTCATAATCTGTACAATTATTTCCGATGGCGTTCTGGCACGCTCGATGCGCATACGGGCGGTCGCCGTCGGCACTTCGGCCGGCCGCAACAATTCACCATTCGAGTGAACGATCACTCGAACAACGTTGGAGGTTTTATGCTGTCCGATTTGCGGAGGATCTTTTCCATGGCGGGGCGGGCACTTGGGTTCGCCACCGCCAACCCCTCGAGCGACGCCAGCTACACGTCACTCGTGGGGCGCCTCAAGGATGCGGTCGCCAAGGTCGACGCCCTTGCGGTGCAACAGAACGACGGCAGTGCCGGAGAGCGCG
>JBOHRZ010000095.1:0-8805 GCA_050732975.1 Gemmatimonadales bacterium | reverse complement strand
GTGCTGCACCGCACCGTCCTGGTGATCGCGCACCGCCTCGCGACGGTGCGCTTCGCCGACCGGATCGTGGTGATTGACGACGGCCGCGTGGTCGAATCGGGAAGCCACGCCTCGCTGCTGGAACGCGGCGGCGTCTATCGGCGGTTGCACGACCTCCAGTTCTCGGTGGACGAGGTGACGACGTGAGCAGCGAACGCTCGATTCTCTTTGTCGCGGAATTCGACGACGTCTATCACGCGCACGAATCGCAACGGCGGCGGGCGCTGGAACGGCTCGGCCTCACGGTGACCGTGTTCGACCTGGCGCGGAAAACATCGCTGTTCGGCCGGTTGCGCAGCGGTGACGTCGCCAGGCGGCTGGAGCATGTCGTCGATGAGACGCAACCCGACCTGGTGCTGGTCAACGGCAACGAGACGATCGACGAAGAGCTGGTCGACCGGTTGCGGCCCCGGTCGCGCGCCCGGTGGATCAACTGGCTGCCGCTGGACCTGCGCGAGGTTTCGCAAGCGGTGGTGCTGGCCCGCCCGTTCGATCAGATCTACGCCATCGGTACCGACGTGGCCGCCGAAGTCGCCGACCGTCTGGGCCGCACCGTCGACGTCCTGGCGTTTGCGGCCGATCCGTCGGTGTACCGCCCGATCCGCACCCGCGATCAATACCGCGCCAACGTGGTATTTGCGGGCAGCGCCACGCCGCGGCGCGAACGGCTGCTCGCCGAGGTGGCGGAGTTCGGGCTGGCGATCTGGGGGCCGGGCTGGCGCAAGACGTCGCTGCGCGACTACTGCCGCGGCGAAGCGCCGAGCACCGACGCCTACATGAAGGCATACGCCGGCGCGACGGTGGCGATCAACATCCACCATACGCTGGTCGAGAACGATCCCCGCGAAGCGGCGTGCAATCAGCGCCTGTTCGAACTGGCCGCGATGGGCGCCGCGCAGGTGGTCGATGAGCGCGGCGATCTGCCGCGCTACTTCGACTCGTCGCAGGAGGTGGTGGTCTTCCAGCACCCGGCCGAACTGCGCGACCAGGTGCGGCGGCTGGTCGAATCGCCGGCCGAAGCCGAGCAGATCGGGCAAGCCGGCAGAGCCAGACTCCTCAAGGAGCACACTTATATGCACCGCATGAAGCAACTGCTGGATGAGCAGCCGAAGGGCAGGGGTGAGGGGTGAGAAGTGAGAAGTGAGAAGTGAGAAGTGAGAAGTGAGAAGTGAGAAGGGTTGGCTGACAGAGATCGCGGCGGTGGGCGAAGGGTCGCCGCGATGCCGGCTCCGCAGACTTCTCCCTTCTTCCTTCTCCCTTCTCACTTCTCACTTCTCACTGCCTTGTACAACTCGAGATAACGGCTCGCCATGGTTCGGTGCGTAAATCGCTGCAGAACGTTGTCGCGGATCTCGGCTGGGTCGAGGCGATCGAGTGACGGCCGTAGCGCGACGAGTTCGTCGAGGGTCGGCGCCAGCGCGCCGCTTCCGGCGGCGACGATTTCGGGAAGCGCGCCGCGCGGCGTGGCGAGCACCGGCGTGCCGCTGACCATTGCTTCGATCGCGGTGAGCCCGAACGGCTCCTCCCATTGCACCGGCATCCAGAGGCAGGCGGCGCGCGCCAGCAGCTCGACCTTGCGGGCGCCGCCCACGCGACCGGCCCAACGCACTCCGGGGCGGAAGATCGGCCGCCAGCCGCCGGCCATGATGATGCGCCGCCTGGCGCGCCGCGCGCCGCGCACGGCCCACTGCCATCCCTTCACGGAGTGCATGCGGCCGAGGAAAAGATCAGACCGCTCCTTGCGCGACTCGAAGCGGTACTCGGCGGGATCGAGTCCGTTGTGCACCCAGCGCGAGATGCCGTGGCGGCGGGCGTGGTCACGGGAGACCGCGACGGCGTGCGGCAACGGTTGCCTGCCATGACGTAGGTTGCCATGCAAGGTCCAGAGGTACGGGATGCCCGTCGGCGGCCTTCGGAGTGGCGCATGGGAATGAACGACGTCGACATTCGATGGCAGATAGGGCATCAAGTCCGGACCACCTGAGCGTCCGCTCACGGCGGGGTCACACGGGATGAGGGTGGCTTCGGGCACGACCGAACCCGGTGCCGCGATCAGCGAGACGCGGTGACCCATCTCGGCGAGGCCGCGGGCCAGCCAGACCACCACGCGTTCGGTGCCACCATAGCCGTCAACCGGCAGACGGGCAGGGTGATAGAGGACCACGTGCATCTACTTTGCTGCCATGCCGTCAGTCTCCGGCGCTCCAGGGCCCGCCGGGTTGATATTACCAGCCATGACCAAGCCGTCCGTTGCCGGATTCGGAATAGTTCGCAACGCCACACTCCTCGATTTCCCGTTCGAAGCAAGTATCGCCTCGGTACTTCCCGGAGTCGACCGGTTCGTGCTCGTGGTTGGCGTATCGGAGGATGATACACTGGCTCGTGCGAGGGCGATCGCGGACCGCCGGATCGAAATCGTCGAGTCCGTGTGGGATCTGTCGGCCGGAGGGCAGGTACTTTCGATCGAAACCAATCGCGCGATGAGTCGGTGCGGGACGGATTGGGGGATTTGCATCCAGGCGGACGAAGTTGTCGCGGACGGCGGCGCCGCCGCGATGCGTCGCCAGATCGAGTCGGTGCACAGCAACCGGTCAGTCGAAGGTCTGGTGGTCGACTATCTCCACTTCTACGGTAGTGTTGACCGGATCGCGACGGCGCGCTCATGGTACCGCCGCGAAATCCGATGTGTGCGTCTCACTGGCGAAATCCGTTGTGATGGCCACGCTCAGGGCTTTCGGGTCGGCAGCGAGCGTCTGCGTGTTCGATGCGTTGCCTCTGGCGTGACCGTCTTTCATTACGGTGCTGCGAGGCCGCGTGCAGCGCTGGAGGCCAAGCGGGTCCATGACCGCGCCATCTACACAACGGAACGCGCAAAGGACCCGGGCCGGCCGTTGTTACCCTGGTCGCCGGGACTCCGAACGTACGCCGGACCGCATCCGACACCGGTCGCATCGTGGATCGCCTCGCGCCGCGGCGATGCGGCATCCATTGCACCGGCGCGCCTGCGTTGGACGCATATCAAGAGCGCGTTAACGCTGGGCATCGAGCGGCTGACCGGCTGGCGCCCCTTCGAATTCCGGAACTATACGCTGCGATGACGAGCACCGGGTCGGTACCGATATCGATCGTGGTTCCCGTTCGAGATGAGGCGGAGCGGCTGGCGACGTTTCTCGCCGCCCATTCGTGGGCAGCGGAGCGCATCGTTGTCGACAACGGATCGCGTGACGATAGCGCCGACGTAGCGGCGTCAAGCGGTGCGCGCGTCGTGGCCTCTCCAGACACGACAATTGGCAGGGCACGGAACGCTGGCGCTGATGCGGCAAAGTCGGGATGGGTCCTGGCCCTCGACATCGATGAAATCGCCGAGGACGAACTCGTTGACGAGATTCGGAATGTGCTCGCGGATCCGAAGTATTCGGCGTACCGAATTCGGCGCCGAAACTTCGTTGGCGGCCGTGAGCAGCGCCGCGGCCACATGGCGCGGGACTTTGTTACCCGCCTCTACCGCCGCCAATTGCGATTTACATCGGCGCGAGTACACGAGAAGTTGCTCGTCGATACCGAGGTTGGAACGATTCGCGGCTCGCTCCGACATGAACCGTATCGAGATCGCGCACATCATCTGGAGAAGATCGATCGTTACGCCAGGTGGGGCGCCGAAGAGTTGTTCGCCCAAGGCCGTCGGGCCGGTACGGCCGCGCTGCTCTTTCGACCCGCGTGGAAGTTTTTCAAGGCGTACGTCCTGGATGGACATTGCCTCGACGGTCGTGAGGGGCTCGAAGCTTCGCTGATCGGCTCGAGGGGTGTCTTCCGGAAGTACGCGTATCTGCGAGCACTGGGGAAGCAGCGTAACGCGGATGCCGCGCCCCCATAGACTTGGTGCCGATGCCCGACCTCCTCTTCAGCCACGATTTCCCGCCGATGGGCGGCGGGATCGCCCGGCTCACCGCCGCGATCGCTCGTGCCTATCCTCCCGGCGAGCTGATCGTCTCGACCGGGACCCTCGACGGCTCGATCGCGAGCGATGCCGCCATTCCGCAGCGCGTCGATCGCATCGCGGTGCCGGCCAACCGACTGCGCACGATGCCGGGACTGCTCAACTGGTCGCGGCGCGGTGTCTCGCTGGCAGGCGACCCGGCAGCACGATTCGCGTGGTGCGACAGCGTGCGGCCCGCGGGCTACCCGGCGCGCTGGGCGTATCGGCGCACCGGCCTGCCATACGGGATCATGACCTACGGCGGCGATCTCATTTCGCTTCGCGCCCGCATGGAGCGATCACGGCTCAAGCACCGGGTGATGCGATCGATCCTCGATCACGCCGCGGTGTTCGTGGCGGTCTCACGCTGGACCGCCGACGAATGCCGCACCCTGTTCGAAGATCTCGGTCTCCCCCACCTGGCGGCGCGGGTGCGCACAGTGCTGCCTGGCACCGATCCGGTCGCGTCACCGTCCGCCGCCGACGTCGTGGAGCGCTTCCGCCGGGCGCGCAATCTCCCCGACGGGCGATGGATTGTCACGGTGGCGCGCCTGGCGCCGCACAAGGGAATCGACACCGCGATCCGGGTGGTCGCGAGGCTGGTGCACGACGAACCGTCCCTGCAATACCTCGTCGTCGGGAGCGGAGATTACGGCCCGAGCCTCGTCGAGCTTGCCACCGCCGAAGGCGTCGCCGATCGGGTGCACATCGTCTCCGACGTCGTCGACGACGAACTCCCCGCCGCCTATGCGATGAGCGAGCTCTACCTCGGCCTCAGCCGGCGCACCGACACCGAGGTTGAGGGATTCGGGATTGCATTTCTCGAGGCCGCGGCGCACGGGCTTCCAGCGGTCGCCGGTGCCAGCGGCGGCACCGCCGATGCGGTGGTCGATGGACAGACAGGGATCCTCGTCGAGCCGGAAGACGTCGATGCGGCCGCGGACGGGGTCCGCTGCTTTCTGAATGATCCCGCGATGGCGAGGCGATACGGCGAGGCCGCCCGGCGGCGAGTGGAGGCGGAGCTCAACTGGGCAAACACCGTTGCGAAGCTACGGTCGATCGCGGAGGAGTTCGGAAGAACATGAAAGGCGAAATGAGGTGACCGAGGTGACGAAGGTGAGGAAGGAGATCCCTCACCTCGGTCGCCTCCGTCTCCTCGATCCTTTCGTTCTTAGAAGCGGATCTCGAGGACGGCCGACAGGGTTTTCGTCCTCGCGGTGACGTTCGCCGTGCTGCCGGTGTGGACCGCTTCCGCGACGTTGCTGAGACCGAAGTCGCCGCGGGCGCCGAGGGAGAACTTCCCGAATGCGAGGCCGGCCTCGAGAATGCCGTCGGTCTCCGTCGACTTGATCTGCGGCCCGTCAACGACGTCCTTGCAATCCGAACTCGGTCCATTGGACGGCTCGAACTTGCAGTTCAGCTTGACGCCGATGGCGGGCCCCGCGCCGACATACAGGTGCATCGGCAGGTTGAGCCGGATCACGATCGGAATTTCGATGTAGTCGAGCGTGGTCTTGGCACCGGTGGTCTCCGAGAAATCGCTTGTCTTGGCGCCCTTGGCGGTGTAATACACGCCGGGCTGCACGGCGAAGCCGAGTGCGCCGATGCGCACGAAGGCACCGGCGATGAAGCCGGCGTAATTCTTCGCGTCGCTCTCGAGATCGCCGGTGAACGTCGAGAGCGAGGCGCCCGCCATGATGCCGGGCTGGATGAACTGCGCGGACGCGGGGCGCGCCGAGATCACGACAACGCCCGCCGCAAGCGCGGCTGAGCAGCACAACGAACGGAAATCCATGGGAGCTCCGGGAGGCAGAGGTGAAATATCGGAGGAAAACTAGGCGTGAGAAGTGAGAAGAGAGAAGAGAGAAGCAAGAAGTGGGTTGCAGCCTGGCATTGCTGTTCTCTTCTCACTTCTCACTTCTCGCTTCTAGCTTTGCTGTTGTGTCCGCTCTCCTTGCCGTCTGGCGTCGCGATTCGTTCTTCCGGCTCGGCGTGGTGCTGGTCGCGCTGCTGGTCTTCGCGGCGATCTTCGCGCCGTGGCTGGCGCCGCACAATCCCTGGCGCGGCGATCTCGCCAACGACTATCTCGCCCCTCCCGGGCGGCACTTCCTGCTCGGCGCTGACTCGCAGGGCCGCGACGTGCTGTCGCGGATTCTCTACGGCGCCCGGCTTTCGCTCACGGTCGGCATCATTTCCCAGACCGTCGCCGTCGCACTCGGCGTGACGCTGGGCCTCGTCGCCGGGTACTACCGCGGTGCGGTCGACCTGGTGGTGATGCGCGTCGCCGACATCACCCTGGCGTTCCCGAGTCTGTTGCTGCTGATCGCCATCGCGGCGGCGATCCGCCCCACGCTGCCGGTGATCTTCGTGGTGATCGGCGTGGTAGGTTGGGCGGGAATGGCGCGGCTGGTGCGGGCACAGGCCCTGGCTCTGATGAAGAGCGAATACGTCGTCGCCGCCCGCGCGCTGGGCGCCGGCGACGTGCGGATCATGCTGCGGCACCTGCTGCCGAACACGCTCACGGTGGTGATCGTAAGCGCCACGCTGGGGATCGCCGGAGCGATCATGGCCGAGGCGGCGCTGTCATTCGTGGGACTCGGCGCTCAGCCTCCGACGCCAAGCTGGGGGGCGATGGTGGCCGATGGACGGGATCTGATCCGGGTAGCGCCGTGGGTCTCAATCGCCCCTGGAGTGGCGGTGGGGCTGGCGGTGCTGGGATTCAACCTGGTGGGCGACGGGCTCAGGGAAGCGCTCGGAGATCGGAGCGGGGGATGAGCTCCGGAGCCCGGCGCCCGGGGTGCCCGACGTTAAAGCACGATCCCCCGCAGTGGTTGCCGCGGGGGATCGATGCGTCAGGCCCGG
Source organism: Gemmatimonadales bacterium (assembly GCA_050732975.1). Taxonomy (GTDB): domain Bacteria; phylum Gemmatimonadota; class Gemmatimonadetes; order Gemmatimonadales; family GWC2-71-9; genus Palsa-1233. The sequence continues at coordinate 1,928 of JBOHRZ010000095.1, read as the reverse complement.
GTCGAACCGATCGCCGACGCTCCCGGTCAGCAGCTCAGACGAAGATTACAGTGCTGACGGTGCCCTGAGTGAGCCGGGCCACGTCATCCTGCGCGACGAGCGCCGGGGCCACGAACTTCCGCTTCATGTCGATCTCCTTGATTGAAGATCTGTCTCGCTGGCGCCGGTCGACGGCGCCAATTCGCAATCAGACCGTGGCCTCTATTGTCTGGCTGACGACGCTGGTCAATGTGAGACGCGCCAGGTGTGACTCCTCGGCCAGCTTCGGTGCAGTGAATACCCGTTTCATCGGCTGGGACTCCGTGTCTGTGGGGGTGTAGGCGTCCGACGGCGCAAGAACCATGCGCCCGAGAGGGCGTTCGGGCGTATTGTTCGTGCGATGGTGGCTCGTCCGTGTAACTGCCGAGGGCGCAAGGAGAAGGCGCGGCATACGATGGGCAGGCGGCGCGCCGGCTCGAACGTCGAACACAGGCCGCTGGGCCCGGGCGTGCGGCGCGCCAGCCGCAATCGTGGCGGGAACGCTACAGCCGTGCGGGTCGGGATAGGCCCACGTCCTGACAGTTCCGGTCAGTCGGCGATTCGGCGCGCCTTGATGGAGCGGATCATCCCGGCGAGTTCGCGGAACGGATACAGGAGCTGACTCCCGATCGCCACCGGGATCCTGCCGGGACCGGTACGCCCGACGGCGAACTCGACCCCGGGCAGGCCGGTCTGCGGGTACTCGTCGTAATGCGGGTACATGGTGCCGAAGATCCGGTCCCATACCGTGAAGATGTTGCCGAAATTGCGGCCCTGGTGACGCGGCTCGACTGAGTGATGAATGCGATGGAACTGCGGCGATACCAGCACGTGGCGCAGCGGCCCGAAGTTGGTGCGCACGTTGGCATGGATCAGGCGCGCCTGGGCCGCGCGGGCGATCACGATCGCGACGAACGTGTCGGGGGCGAGTTGCAGTGCGTAGGCCGGCACGAGCAGCACCGCGTATCCGGCGAGGAGATCGACGAAATGGAAGCGCAGGTCGGTGAACTGATTGAGTTCCCGCTGCGAATGGTGGATGGCGTGGAAGGGCCATAGCAGGCGCCGGTGACGGATCCAGTGGTGGACCCAGGTGATGAAATCCACGACGATCACGGCGATGGCGATGCGGATTCCGAGCGGCCAGGGCGCCATGGCGGTGATGATGCCGTGCCCGCCGGTGACGGAGTTGTAGAGGTTCTGGCCGAGCTGGGCGAACGGCGGCACCGCCAGAACGACGAACGCGGTCTGCAGCCAGAACCAGCCGAAATCCTCGAGTGCGCCGCGCGACCAGAGCTTCTGGCGGCGATCGGCCGGGATGAGTTTCTCCAGCGCGAAGATGCCGAGCACTGTGGCCCAGAGCCACGGGCTGCGGACCAGCTTGGCGGCCGGCGCCCACCAGTAGCCGCGCAGCGAAAGCGGGATCAGGTCCTTGATCTGGTGGAGCAGCGAAACCGCGCCGGCGGCGGCGATCATTGAAGTCTGGGTCCTGGGCGCGGCGCGGGGTCGGTCATCGAAGCCGTGGGTGATTGACGCTGACTACAAGAGCAAGAATTGTGCGGCCTGACCGCTATCGGGGAATCTCGGCTCAGCCGGCGAACAGTCCAGTCGATTGCGAATAGAACGTCGGGTGTGACGCTGGGCCCGGGCAGAAATACGAATCCCCCGCGGGAATTGACGCGGGGGATCGCACTTGGGCGTCGACTGCCCGCCGGACAATCAGCCGGTTGGGGCCCCCGAGGTCACCAACAGCGTCAGATCGACGATGCGGGACTGGTCGGTCAACTTCGGCGCGACGAATGCCTTCTTCATTTGCTCGCTCCCTCGTTGCACGTTGAGTCAGTGCCTCGGATCGCCGAGGCGCCGTGGGAGTACTGGTTACCGGAAGTGACGCGGCTGACACAGGTCGCGCC
>JBOHRZ010000094.1:0-8849 GCA_050732975.1 Gemmatimonadales bacterium | reverse complement strand
ACGAGGAGCACGGTCACGCTCAGCGCCAGGATCCCACCCAGCGTTACCCACGGCAGTGGCCCGACAATCATGTTCTTGGTCGCGTCGAAGTAAGTGGTGCCGGTCCCACTCATGAGATGGAACAGATCAAGGGTCGGCGACCGGTTGAGCGATGTGACGTTGACCACCGCTTCGTAGAGCATGACAACAAGAAAGGCGCCAACCCAGGCGACGTACTCGTTTGCAACCAGCGCGGATAGCAATTGCGCGATCGCGAATACGAGCACACCCGCGCCGACCCAAAGGACGCCCAATTTCACTCCTTGATCGACCGGGTACTGCTGCCCCACGAATGCTGAGCACGCCACGATGACGATGCCCGGAATGAACGCCAGGAGGATGACTTCGGCCAGCCCGACAGATACTCTGGTGGCAAGCAGGCGCGATCGAGTGATGGGGAGCGCCAGCGTGAAGCCGCTGGTACCATGTGCAGCCTCCTGAACAAGTGAGCCGCCGCCGAGCACAATGACAAGAATGACGAACAGGTTGCGAACGTAGTCCTTGTAAACGGCGTTCCAGACATACGACACGAATGTCATCGGGCGGGTGCCGGCATTACCTGCGTGTTCTTGAAACAGAATGATTACCGCACAAATCCAACCAAGCGCGCACACTCCGCACATGAGCCTGACCCGGGTCTCTCGCCAGTACTTGTACCACAGGGTCACCGGTCACCACGGACTTTGTCGAGAAAAAGCTCGCGCAGCGAAAGCGGCGTCGCATCGACCGACACGGCACCGAGTGATTCTACCCGCCGGATCACCTCATCAGCATTGCTGCTCGCGAGGATTGTGACTTGGCGGCCGCTGATTCGCACCCGTTCCACCCCGGGCATCTGGAAAGCGTCGGCGGCCGGTTCCGAAGCGAACCCAGCAACGATGGATCGATACTGATCCTGGATGTCGTCCAGGGCTCCGGCGAGGACAACGCGACCGCGATCGATCATTACGATGTCATCCGCGATCCGCTCGACCTCCCCGAGCTGATGGGATGAGAAGAAGATCGCGGTCGGCTGGCCGCTTCGCGCCACGAGCGCCTGGAGCAGCGCGTCTATCGAGACCGGGTCGAGGCCCTCCGTTGGCTCGTCCAGAATCAAGATCGCCGGCTGACGAGCCAGGGCAAGAAGGAGCGCAAGTTTGGTGCGCATGCCCTTCGAAAGCGCCTTCACCTTTCGTCTCGGCGGCAGCTCGAACTCGTGAAGGAGCTGCCGTTCCACGTCTGGCCGCCAATCGAGGTAGAACGACCGTGTGAAGCGAATCAGTTGCGACACGGTCATGTACGAGTAGAGGCCTTTATCCTCGCCGACGTACGCGATGCGACGGCGGATCAACAGACTCTCTCCCGGATCATCGATCGGATGGCCGAGTACCCGCCCATCGCCCGACGTCGGCGCGACCATACCAAGAAGCATCTTGATCGTGGTACTCTTTCCAGCCCCGTTGCGGCCGAGAAACCCCGTGATGCGATCGCGGCGTGCACTGAAACTCAAGCGATCAACGGCCTGGAAATCGCCATAGCGCTTGGAAAGGTCATGCGTCTCGATCACTGAGTCTGAACTCATCGTGCCGCGACTCCTCCGTCAACGTAGAACAGCTGGGCCTCGAAGAGCCTGGAAATTTCATCGTCCGTCAGTCCTTCGCGTCGCAGTTCCTCGACACAATCGCGGACGCGATCGTGCGCAAGACGCATCTTTTCAGCACGAGTGCGTGTCTTTCGTTTCGCATTCACGTACGCCCCCGAGCCGTGCCGGAGCTCCAGCAGGCCTTCATGGGCGAGTTCTGTATAGGCTTTGGCAACGGTGTTGTGGCTGACCACAAGTTCTTCCGCCAGGCTTCGGATGCCGGGCATGAGGTCGCCATCGGCGAGGACACCGGTTTCGATGGCGTGCCGGACCTGCTGCATCAATTGCAGGTAGAGGGGGTGACCTCCGGAGGCGTTGAGTTTGAAGATCATCAGCAGAGTACCACTATCATGGTACAGTGGTACTCATGCCTTGTCAATCGTTGACCCGCTTTCTCCCGGTTTCACGCTTCCGTGCTTCCGCGAGTTGCGATGATGGTACGCTTGCCGAACCTGCCTGATCGCCGCCAATTTCGACTACTCCGCGCGTAGGTTGCGCGAAGAGCATTCGGATTCCCTACGGTGCCTAGCGTGTCCAGGCGTGTCTTGGCGTGCTTTGCGGGAGGGTCGGTGCGGCGCCCGATCGAGTCTCCGGAAAACCCGGGGTGATTCGTGGTAGACAGCACGCAATCGTCGGCCGGGGTCACCGCCAAACCCAAGAGCAAGTCCGCGAGCTGCGATTGAACTGTGGTCGCCATTGATGGTAGCATATACATCGACCTGAACCGACGACAACCTGAACCGGCGAGACCTACCGCGCAGCCATGACACCTGAATCGCCCGATCGCGACGCGACGCCATACCCATTCGTACCGCTGCGCTTCACGCGTCGCGGGTTGCCCGAGATGCTGGAGCGGGCGCAGGCCTTTCGCGACGAGATGTCCGCGCGCCGTACGACGCGCCACTTCGCCAGCGAGCCGGTGCCACGAGAACTGATCGAATGCGCGATTCGCACGGCTGGCGCGGCGCCGAGCGGCGCGCACCAACAGCCGTGGACATTCGTGGCCGTGTCCGATCCCGTGCTCAAAGGGAAGATGCGTGAGGTGGCAGAGCGAGCCGAATATGAGTTCTATCACGGCCGCGCGCCGCGCGACTGGCTCGAAGCTCTCGCGCCGCTCGGCACCGACGAGCACAAGGCGCACCTGACCGACGCGCCGTGGGTCGTCGTGCTGTTTCGCCACGCCCATGGCGTCAATCCGGATGGCTCCGCGTGCACCTACTATTACACCCAGGAATCATGCGGCATCGCCGCCGGTCTGTTCATCGCCGCTGTGCACCACATGGGCCTCGTGACGCTGACGCACACGCCGAATCCGATGGGGTTTCTGGCGCAGCTGCTCGAGCGGCCGCCGCACGAGAAGGCGTACCTCGTGATGCCCGTCGGATATCCGGCGCCCGACGCGAAGGTGCCGAACCTCTCGCGAAAGGACCTGCAGGCGATCAGCGTCTGGCGTGAATGAACCGACGAAGTCCCTATTCATGAAGGCGGCGGTGCGGTGAGCGTGCGGCTAGACTCCCCTTGGGAGCGCTGGGGGCCTGGACAAAAGTGAGCCCGGTTGTCAATCGCCGCGCTCGCACGACAACTGGAACTCATCGCGCAGTGATCTACGCTGGAATTACCCGCCGGGAGGCTTACGGCACCAACCGGAATGTCGTCGACGCCCCCTCATGGCCGTTATAGAAACTCCGGACGGTGTACATACCGGTGTCGGTCGTCCAGCCCCCGTCCCGCCAGGATTTCAACGATCCTTTGTTCTCGGCGTAGACTCCGTGACGCGGCGGAAACGTATCCGCTGGAGACCCCCACCAGTCGGCACTCGGGCCGGCGTCCCACAGGTTCCCGGGCCGCGCGATCCGATACGACTGGCTGATGCCCGATCCGGCCTCCGGCTCGGCGTTCTCCGTATATGGCGGGCCACCGGTCACGACGATGATGGTCTGATCCGATGGATTCTCGGTGAGGATGCGGATATCCAAGACGGCGGTCGAGTCGCTGAGACTGAGGGCGGTCGGCCTCACGTCGGCGGCGACGTACAATCCGATCGAGGTATTTGCCGGGCTCAGGTCGGGCGGGGCGCAGCCTGCGACCGCCGCGAGGAGAACGACCTGCACTTTACGCGTTCGGACCTCCGATTCATCCCGCTACTGCACCGTAATTGTCGGGCTCGTCGACGATCCTTCAATTCTGGTATACTCCTCTGACCAGTCCATCGTAAATCGAATCTGATCGCCACTCATGACAGGCTGATCACGTAGCGTGATTGGCCGGGTCTGTCCGGGCATGATAACGATAGCGTACGCCGGACACGGGCCGACGTCGGGGGTGCGTTTGATCCATTGCCCACCCTGAAGCGCATCCACGCTGCCATCGCATGCTCCGATGATCACATCAGTGGTATCGGCGTTGGTCGCATTCGCCGTGACCGTGTAGCCAACGGAATTCGGCGTGACCGTGGCGATCGTGACGCGCAGCCCGGCGCCGGGAGTCCCGGGCGCAATGGCAGTGACGGGGCTGCATGCGGCGAGCGCAAGCACGGCAAGCAGCGTACCATTATGGTCGCGCATCGGTCACTCCGGCGCAGAGGAAATGAACTGGCGAGCAGCAGAAGCCGCGCCAACCGGAAACCTAACGCTGTCTGGACGGAACAGGGTCTCAGCCGGATCAGGCACCAGATCGGCGAAGCAGAACCCGTCGCGCTCCACGACCTCGCCCACTACCGCGCGCAGAGGTTCCCTGAACATCGGCCCGGCCAGGACGCACGTGTGGAACTCACCGTGCTCGCCGCACGGATCGACGCCTTCCGGCAATTCGTCGAGGAACGCGTGGTCAAACTCACGACCGACAAATGATCGCGAGAGTTTCTTCGGATCGACGCAGGTGAGGACCGCCTTCACGCCGGCATTGATCATACGCCGCGCGAGCGCTTCCGTCGGCTCGTGCCAGATCGGAAACAGCGGTTCGAGGCCGGAGCCTTCGAGTTGCTTGATCCGGTAGGCGCGGATGTCCTCCAGGAAGAGGTCTCCGAAGGCGATGTGCGTTGCACCTCGCTTGACCGCGGATTCAATCCCCCCGCGCATCGCCCTTTCGTACACTTCGTTGGAACAGGGCCACGGAAGGGGGATCACGTCGAGCGGAAGTCCGGCCGCGCGTGCCTGAGCCTGCAGGATTGCTTCGCGTGTCGAGTGCATCGCGACGCGTCGATGCATGGTGTTGACGGTCGTCAGGAGGCCGACAACCTCGACGTCGGGATCCTGCCGGAGCAGGTGCAACGTCCAGGCGCTGTCCTTGCCGGAACTCCAGGAGAGTAGTACACGGCGTGATATCAAGCGGATTTCTCCGGTACGGCGTGGCTGACGAGGTGCGCTTCTGCTGCGAGGCCGGATGAGGTCGCCGCGGTCCCTCGATAAGAATACCGTGCGGCGCGGATGCTCGGCGAGAAGGATAACTACCCTTCTTGCGTCTCACGTCTTGCTGTTCAGCACGGAGGTCCCGTCTGCACCAAGCGCGCCTCGGAAAACGCGGAGCAACCTTTGAGGGCCACCGGCGCCAGCGTGTTGGAGCGCGCCAGGACATCGTCAACCAATCAGACGGCCTCATTGATCGATCCGGAGCAGTTGATCATGATCGACGATAATCCAATTGATCCGGTCAGGAGGTTCCGGGCCGCAGCGCGGCTCGCAACGACGTTCCTGGCGGCGGGCGCGACGATGCACAGCTCGTTACTCGCGCAGTCGCGAATCCGCGCCCGGGTGAAGGCCGACGTTGCCGTGCACCTCGTTGCCGACCTCGCCCAACGCAAGCTCTACGTCATGTCCGGCACTGACACGGTCCGCGCTTACGCCATCGCCATTGGTGACTCGGCGCATCCGACCCCAACCGGCGAGTTCCACATCGCCCGGATCGTCTGGAACCCGAAATGGACCCCGCCCGAGGAAGAATGGGCGGTGGACAAGACGCCGCAGCGTCCTGGCGCGCGTGCCAATCCGATGCGGCTGGTCAAGATCTTCTTTCGGGAGCCGTCGTACTACATCCACGGCAGCAACGAACCGCGCAGCGTCGGGTACGCGCTGTCACACGGATGTCTGCGCATGGAACCGATGGACGCCTACCACCTCGCCCGAACGCTCATGGAACACGGCGGCGCGCATCACAGCGCGAGATGGTACTCTCAGGTGCTGCGCACGCGCAGGGTCACCCGGACCGTTCGTCTGTCGCGTCCCATCGCGATGGAGATCATCGGCGAACCCGCGACGAGCGGATCGGCGGCGGCCGTGCGTCGCCCCGAACCATAGCGCGCCAGTAGCGGCTGCGCCTCGATACCTTGACATCCGACAACACCCAACCGTTTCTTGTTGTCGGATGTCAAAGTATCCATGGGAGCCGACCCGCTGATGACCCACCGCGCCGATCTTCTCCAGGGTACCCTCGACCTGCTGGTGCTCAAGGCTTTGCTGCTCGGCCCGCTGCATGGGTGGGCCATCTCCAAACGCCTTCGACGCCTCTCCGATGACGTGCTGAACGTGGGCCAGGGATCCCTCTATCCGGCTCTCTACCGCCTTGAAGACCAGGGATGGATCACCTCCGAATGGGGGATCAGTCCCGAAGGGCGCCGCGCCAGGGTCTACACCCTGACTCCGCTCGGCCGCAGACAGCTCGCCTCCGAGCGCACCTCCTGGCGGAACTTTGCGGCGGCGGTCGAGCGGGTGCTGCATGCGACGTGATGACGGCAGATAGAGGATAGAAGATAGAGGGGAGAAGAACCGGGGCGACGCGTCATCGAGACAAGGACGGCAGTGATGAACAACTTGCTGCGACGACTGGCGCGCCGAGTGCGCGCGCTGCGGCGGGGCGGTGAGATCGATGGCGAACTGAATGACGAGATTCGCCTCCATCTTGAGATGGAAGCGGAGGAACTGGTGCGCAACGAGGGCTTGACACCGGGGGAGGCGCGGCGGCGGGCGCTGGTGGCGTTCGGCGGCGTCGAGCGCTACCGGGAGGAACACCGCGATGTCCGCGGCGTCGGCTGGATCAATCGGCGGACGCAGGACATCCGCTATGCGTTGCGTGGTCTCAGGAATCGGCCTGGATTCACCATCGCGGTGGTGCTGACGCTGGCGCTGGGCATCGGCGCCAACGCGGCGATGTTCTCGATCGTCGACCGGCTGCTCTTCCGGGCGCCGCCGATGATGCACGATCCGTCGCACGCGCACCGGGTCTATTTCGCCACGACGTGGCGCGGCACGGTGAACGAAAACAGCTACACCCCGTACGCCCGCTTCGTCGACATCACCCGCGACACGAAGTCGTTCGAGCGGACCGCGCTGTTCACGGAGCAGAAGCTCGCGGTGGGCACGGGCACCGAGTCGCGCGAAATGCAGGTCGGCATCGTGAGCGCCGGCTTCTTCGGCTTCTTCGACGCGCCCCCAGCGCTGGGGCGCTACTACACTCCGGCCGAAGACACCGCACCCAATGGGAAAGCGGTGGCGGTCCTGAGCTACGGCTACTGGGAGACGCAGTATGGCGGCCGGCGCGACATAATCGGCCAGGCAATCCAGATCGGCCCTACGCGCTACACCGTCATCGGCGTGGCGGCGAAGGGCTTCGTCGGCCTCTGGCCCGACACACCGCCGATGGCGTTCGTGCCGGCGTCTGTCGTCGGCGCCGTGATCGGCGCCCGGTTTGCAAGCCGGGGCGAGGAGTGGTGGACCACATATCACTGGACCTGGGCAGAGATGATGGTCGAACGGAAGCCTGACGTGAGCGTTGCGCAGGCCAACGCCGATCTCAGCCGGGCCTTCCTCCGCAGCTATCAGACCGAACTGGCCGGGAATTCAGGTCAGCAGCCCGTCGACATCGCCAGGCCGCACGCATTCGCGGGGTCGATCCTCAGTGATCGCGGGCCGAACGAGTCGAACCTGGCCAAGGTAGCCACCTGGATCGGCGGCGTGGCGCTGGTCGTCTGGCTGATCGCCTGCGCCAACGTCGCCAACCTCCTCCTCGCCCGCGCGCTGCAACGGCGCCGGGAGATCGCCGTGCGGTTGGCGCTCGGCGTGAGCCGCGCGCGTCTCGCGTCGCAACTGCTCACCGAAAGCATCATCCTGGCCCTGCTCGGCGGTGTGGCCGGTGCCGTGGTCGCGCAGTGGGGCGGCACGGTACTTCGCTCTTCATTTCTTTCGTCGACATCGACGGCGACCGTGGTCACCGATCCACGTACGCTGATGTACGCCGGTGGTGCCGCGTTGGTGGCGGGACTGCTGACCGGACTGGCGCCTTTGCTGCAGACGCGTCACGTCAACCTCAACCGCGATCTCCGCGAAGGCGTCCGCGAAGGGACCTACCAACGCTCACGGCTGCGGGGTGGGCTGCTGATCCTTCAGGGTACGCTGTCGGTGGTGCTGCTGGTCGGTGCCGGGCTCTTCGTCCGCAGTCTGTCGCACGTCAAGGCGGTGCCGCTCGGATACCAGCCGGATCAGGTCCTGCTGGTGGAAACCAACATGCGCGGCGTGTCGCTCGACAGCACCCGGAGTGTGACGCTGCTTCGTCAGTTGCACACCGCGGCGGCGGCGATTCCGGGCGTCACCAGCGCTTCGCGGCAACTCACCATGCCGTTCTGGTCGACGTGGAGCCTGGGCCTCACCGTGGCGGGCATCGATTCGGTGGACAAGCTCGGCCAATTCGATCTCGACGCTGTCTCGCCGGAGTACTTCGCCACCATGGGAACCCGCATCGTCGCCGGTCGGGGGATCGGCGTGCAGGACGCGGCCGGTGCGCCCCTGGCGATGGTCGTAAGCCGAGCAATGGCGGCGAAGCTGTGGCCCCGCCAGGATCCGATCGGCAAGTGTGTGCGGCTCGGGAGCGACACATTGCCATGCAACTACGTCGTCGGCGTCGCCGAGAACATCAAGAGCAATCAGCTCGGCGACGACCCGGGGCTCTTCTATTACCTGTCATCGGCGCAATTCCATCCCGATCAGGGCGGGCTCTTCGTCCGGGTGAGCGGCGACGCGGACGCCATGAAGGAACCGGTCAGGAAAGCGCTGCAGCGGTTCATGCCCGGCGCATCGTACGTCACCGTGACGCCGGTGCGCGACATCATCGGCGAGCGGACGCAACCATGGCGGCTGGGCGCCTCGATGTTCGTGATCTTCGGCGTGCTGGCACTGGTGCTCGCGGCGATCGGTCTCTACAG
>JBOHRZ010000093.1:0-8852 GCA_050732975.1 Gemmatimonadales bacterium | reverse complement strand
AAACAGCGGCAGAATGTGCGGATGACTCAACGCGGCGGTTGTCTTGATCTCCTGGATGAACCGATCGGCACCGAGGACGGCGGCGAGTTCGGGCCTGAGAACCTTGATCGCCACCTTGCGATCGTGCTTGCGGTCCACGGCCAGATAGACCGTGGCCATGCCGCCCTGGCCGAGCTCGCGCTCGATGGTGTAGCGGTCGGCGAGGCTGGCCTTCAGCGAGTTGGAACTCACAGCTCACCGAGCGCTTCGAGGTCCGCACGATCCTTGAGTCGTCCGGTTGCCCGTTTGTTGGCGACGAACGCGGCGAATTCGTCGGTCACCGGTCCTCCGGTCCATCCTGTTCGGCGAGCGTGGACAGCCGCACCGGCATGGTCGCACGCGTGTATCGTGGGAACGGCCGTCCGCTCTCGAGCCACGCCATGTGCGACAGTTCGGCGAGCATCCGCAGTCGTTCGGCGGCATCCGCACCAAGGCGCGCGTCGGAGGCCGCGGGGCTTCCCAGCGGGACAACGCGGCAACTCAGATTGTGGCGTGGCATGAGTGAAATATGCGGCTCGAAACAGCGGCGGGCCAGTGCGGCGGCCGTCGTCAGGTTTCGGATCGTGCCGGCCGACATCCATATATTGGTCAGACCTCCGCCCCGGATGACCCCGTTGACGATCCTAACCCGCATCAAATGGCTGGGCTGCGTTCTGACCATCAGTGCAACGGCTACCAGCGCCGCGGCGCAGGCCGCCCGATCGGGCAACCCGATCCTCCCCGGCTGGTACGCCGATCCGGAAGCCCACGTGTTCGACGGCGAATACTGGATCTATCCGACCTATTCCGCGCGGTACAACCAGCAGACCTTCATGGACGCATTCTCGTCGAAGGACCTCGTCACCTGGGTGAAGCACCCCGACGTGCTCGACACCGCGAATGTGCACTGGGCGCACCGCGCCGTGTGGGCACCGTCGGTCGTGAAGAAGGGAGACTGGTACTACATCTTTTTCGGTGCGAACGACATCCAGAATGATTCCCAGGTCGGCGGCATCGGCGTCGCGCGGTCCCGTTCGCCCGCGGGGCCATTCGTCGACGCCCTGGGCAAGCCGCTGATCGGCGCCTTTCACAACGGCGCGCAGCCGATCGACCCGATGGTGTTTCGCGACGTCGACGGGACCTGGTACATGACCTACGGCGGGTGGGGGCATTGCAACATCGTGAAGCTGAACGACGATTTCAGCGGCGTGATACCGCTCCCCGATGGCACCATATATAAGGAGATCACCCCCAAGGGGTACGTCGAAGGGTCGTTCATGCTGATCAAGGACGGCAAGTACTACTTCATGTGGTCGGAAGGCGGCTGGACCGGGCCGGACTACGCGGTGGCCTACGCCGTCGGCACGTCACCGTTCGGGCCGTTCGAGCGGGTGGGGAAGATTCTGCAACAGGATTCGACCGTGGCGACCGGCGCCGGGCATCACTCGGTATTGCACGCCGACGGCTCGCCCAACTGGTACATCGTTTATCACCGGCGCCCGCTGGGTGATCGCGATCCGAATCACCGCGTGGTGAGCATCGAGTATCTGCACTTTGCGCTCGACGGATCGATCCTGCCGGTGGTGCTGACCAAGACGGGAGTGACGGCGGATAGCATCCGGCGGTAAGACCGTCAGCAGCTCCGCGAAGCGACTCAGGCTGCGGGACCGCCAGCGTGGCCGGTCAGCCGCAGCAGTTCCGGCCATTCCGTGCGGCGGCGCACCGCGTCGAACACCGGCCAGTGCGGCGCCACCGATATGAACATCGGGTCGCGGATTTCCGCCGCCGTAGTCAAATATCGGATTGCGTCGTCGAGCCGGTTGGCGGCGATGGCGGCCGCGCCAAGAATGCTCGGCTGGATGAAGTCGAGCCGGGCTCGAGCCTCGAGTTCTGCCAGGATCGCCTCGGCGACCGAACGATCCTCCGACGATCGCACCGCGATCGCCAATCCCATGAGAAACCACGGGTGGCGCCCCAGGCCTCCGACCGCGGCATCGAACGCCGTCCGGGCGCCGACGAGATCGGCGCCGATTCCGTGGGCGTGGATCAGCGCCCAGTGCGCGTAGGTTGATGTCGCATCCAGCGCCACGGCGCGGACGCCTGCATCAACCGCTTCGCTGAAGCGTCCGGCATGAGCGAAGACCACCGCGAGCTGCGCGGCCGGATAAGCGCTGAGCGGATCCGCGGCAATGGCGGCGTGCAACTCGTCGATGGCGGCCGCGTACTCGGCGCGCGTGTAGCAGCGGTCGAAGCCGGCGCGCATCACGTGGGCGTCGATATTGGCCGGGTCGAGAGGGGGGAGGCGCGCCCAGGTTGCCGTCGCTGTCGCGATGTCGACGTCGACGCACTCGGCGACGAGTGCGCTGGCGGCAAGCGATTCCACCAACGAGGGGTCGATCTCCAGCGCGTATCGTGCGGCGGTGCGCGCTCGCTCGGCGATCTGGTCAGGCGGCGTCATCCCCCAGAACGCGATCAGGACCAGGGTGTTGGCCAACCCGGCATGCGCCGCGGCGTAAGATGGGTCAAGCGCGACGGCGCGTTCGAAGCATTCGACGGCGTCGAACATGGCGCGGCCGCGAGTGCGGAGCAGCCGCCGTGCCTTGAGATATTGCTCGTACGCTTCGACGTTCGCGGTGGGCGCCCGGACGAGCTGTGCTTGATCGGCGTCGAGCGTGACCTTGAGCTTCCCGGCGATGGCCAGCGCGATTTCATCCTGGATTGCGAAGATGTCGGTGAGCTCACGATCGTAGCGCTCGGACCACAGGTGGTAACCATCGGCGGCATTGATCAACTGCGCGGTGACCCGCACCCGGTTGCCGGCTTTGCGGACGCTGCCTTCGAGAACCGTCTCGACGCCGAGCGCTTCGCCGATGGCGCGGAGATCCTGGTTCTTCCCCTTGAACGAAAACGCGGACGTCCGCGCCGCGACGTGCAGCTTGGGAAGCTGCGCCAGCGCGTTGATGATTTCCTCGGCGATGCCGTCGCTGAAGTACTCATTGTCGGGGTCGGCACTCATGTTGGCGAACGGCAGGACGGCGACCGACTTCTCGCCGCGAGCCGGCGACGTCGCCGGAGCCGGTTGGGTCACCGCCCCGGCGAAGCGTGCCATGCTCGACTGGCGTTCGGCAGGATCGCGCGCCATCGCGGTCTGCAAGGCGACATCAATGTGCCGCGGCACTTCGGGGCGCAGCGCGGCGGCCCGGGGCGCTTCCTGCGTGAACCGCCGCACCAGGATCGCCTCGGCGGTCGGTCCGGGAAACGGCGCCTGACCGGTGAGCATTTCGTACAACACGCACGCGACACTGTAGAGGTCGCTCCGCGCGTCGAGGTCGCGATCGCCGGCGGACTGCTCGGGGCTCATGTACGCCGGCGTGCCAAGGGCCATGCCAAGTTGGGTGATGCGAGCCGCGTCCGGCGCGGCACCGGCGAGCGCGATCCCGAAGTCAGCCACCAGCGCGTGCCCGCCGTCGAGCAGGATGTTTTCCGGCTTGATGTCGCGGTGGATCACGCCGTGAGCATGGGCGTACTCCAGCGCATCGGAGACTTCACGGGCGATATGTATCGCTTCGTCTATTGGGAGCTTTCCCACCGCGCTGAGCCGGTCGCGAAGGGTGGAGCCCTCGATGAACGGCATCACGTAGTAGAGATACGTCGCGCCGTCCACCTGAACTACGCCCGAGTCGAAGAGCGGCAGGATGTTGGGATGTCGAAGTCGCGCCGTGGTGCGGATCTCCGAAAGAAATCGCTCGGTTCCCAGCTCGGCCGCGAGGTGCTGGTGCAGCACCTTGATCGCCACCGGGCGGTCGTGTTTGACGTCGTGCGCGAGATACACCGTCGCCATGCCGCCGCGGCCGATCTCGCGACCGACGGCGTAGCGATCGGCGAGCGCGGCCGTGAGCGAGGCCGTGAGCGAGGCCGGGGTCACGGTTCCGCCGTCAGCGGATCGATCGGTTCAAGGAACGGGAAAGTACGCACCCTCAGATTCCCGCCCGTCCCGCTCGCGGCGGAAGCGGCCACTTCGGCGTATCGATACAGATCGCCTGGCCGGCCCGCTTCACGATGGTGATGAATCGGGGGTCGGTCTTGAGCGTGGACAAAAAGGGATCGCAGCCAAGCGCGGTCGACGCGATGTAGAACGATCGGGCGCTGGTGGCCCGATCGAGCGCGTTGATCGCCGCATCCTTGTTGCCAACGGCGACATATCCGGTCGCGAGATCGAGATCGCGCGAACCACCGGGAGGCAATTTCGCAATGGTGGCGAGCTTCGCCTCTGCCTGTGACCACTGTCCGCCGAGGGCGAGTTCCAGGACGCGCACGGAGCCGGCATTCGGCGCGGTCGAATCGAACTGGACGAGTTCGCCGAAACTGCGCTGCGCGCTGTCCGGGTGTCCTTCGAAGGCGAGGGCTTCGCCGAGGTACATCCTGGCATGCGTGAAAGTGGGGTCGAGCTCGAGCGCCCTGCGAGCGGCGTCTGCGCCGTCGGCGAACCGGCCGGCACAAATCAGCACGTAGCTGTAGTCGTTCCATGCCACAGCGGAAAGCGGGTCCAGGTCGACGGCGGCGCGCCCTTCGCGTACCGCGTCGTTCACGCGCGCCAGGACATTGAGGTTGTCGGCGTGCCACTGATGCGCCGTGACATTGCGCGGATCGAGTGCGATCGCCGCGAGAAACTCGGGTTCCGCATCAGCCGGATGCAATTGATCGGTGAGCACATCCGCGAGGGCGAGATGGGCGTCGGCCAGCGTCGAATCGATCGCCAGCGCGCGGCGGGCGAGGGTGCCGGCCTCGGTGAGGACGGAATCTTCGTTGACCTGGACGTACGCCGGCAGGATGCTCTCCAGTGCGGCCAGCCCGGCATACGCGCGGGCAAAGTTCGAGTCACGGGCAATAGCCTGGTGGAAATAATCGACGGCGCGGAAGAGGTTGTCCTTGCCGCGCTTGGCGAAGAAGAACATTCCCTTCAGATACAGGTCGTACGCGACGACGTCATTGGTACCCCGTTGAGCGACGGCGCCCTTCGCGCCGCCCGTCGCGGCCGAAAGATGCAGCGCCTTCTCCACCGCGGTGGTGATCGAATCCTGCGCCGCGGCGAAGTTGCCATCGGCGGGCAGCACGAAATCGTGACTCCACAGCGCCGATTCGTCGGAGACCTTCACCAGGTCAACCGTTACCGTGACGCGATCGGCCGTGCGGCGGTACTCCCCCTGCAACAACACGGGGACCGCGAGCAGTTGTCCCGCGTCGTGCACCGACTTGCCCTTGGCCGCGGCAGACGAGGTGCGCGCCTTGACGATGAGGCCGGGGAGCTTCATCAAGCCATCGCGGACATCGTTGGCGATGCCGTCGGCGAGATAATCCCAGGCGGTGTCGCGGCTGACATTGTCGAACGGCAGCACGGCGATCGATGCCGCCCCGGCGCCGTGCCGGTGGCCGGGTACCAGCCACCACCAGGCCAGACCCGCGATCACGGCGACGGGGACAGCCACCGCGACGCGACGCCACACGCGCCGCGCGACAACGGCACGAACCGGTTGCGTCGTCGTCGGGGTGATTCCCACGGACGGCGTCGCGAACGGCTCCAGGGCCGCGTGCAGCTCTGTTGCGGTCTGCCAGCGATCGGCGGGGCGCTTGGCGAGGCAGCGCATGATGACTGCTTCGAGCGCCGGCGGAATCGCCGGGCGCCGTAGCGTGATGGCCTGCGGCTCCTGGGTGACGTGCGCCGCGAGAACCTGCTGCGGCGTCGAGCCGGTGAACGGCGGTTGGCCGGTCAGCACCTCGTACGCCATGACACCGACGGAGTAGATGTCGCTGCGGTGATCGACGTGGGGGTCGGCCGCGGCCTGCTCCGGCGACATGTAGGTCGGCGTCCCGACCGCGACGCCAAGGGTGGTGACGGTGTTGCGCCCGGTGGCTTCGCTGATCGCCTTCGCCACGCCGAAATCGGTGACCAGCGCGTGGCGGCCGGCGAGCATCACATTGTCGGGCTTGATGTCGCGGTGCACCACCCCATGCTCATGCGCCTCCACCAGCGCATCGACGACCTCGCCGATCAATCGGGCTCCCTCGTGCACCGGGAGCTCGCCCTCGCGATCGATCCGCTCGCGCAGCGACTGGCCATTGACGTACGGCATGACGTAGTACAGCAGACCGTTCGCTTCACCCGAATCGAGCAGCGGCAGAATGTTCGGGTGCTGCAACTGCGCGGCGATCTCGATCTCGCGCAGGAAGCGCGACGCACCCATCGACGCGGCGAGATCCTCACGAAGAACCTTGATTGCCACCTTGCGGTGGTGCTTCAGGTCCAGGGCGAGATAAACCGTGGCCATCCCGCCCTGGCCGAGCTCCCGCTCGACCTGATAGCGGTCGGCGAGCGCCGCCTGGATGGTCTCCAGGGAACTCACCGGTGCGACTCTGCCGGGCGCCCGTTCGCCATCGGTCTCGCCATCATCGTCACCGCATTGTGAAAAGGGTACCGAAAGCTAACCGTGAGCGGCGGTGCGCCACTCGCCGAATGGATGGTGGGCAAGGCTGGCATTGGAGTACCGTCGGTCGCCGGTCACCTCCCGGCCGATCCATGGCGGCATTACCACCTTCGTGTCCTGGCTGGGCAGCTCGATCTCGGCGATGACCAATCCGGCGTTGTCGCCCTCAAAGACGTCGACCTCCCAGACATCGCCCTCGAACGGCACCCGGTAGCGGCGCTTCGCGACGACCTGACCGCGGCGAAGCCGGTCGAGAAGGATCGTGGCATCGTCGCTGGGAATCGGATATTCGAACTCCAGCCGGGAGATCCCCTCCGGGCGCCCCTTGATCGTGATCACCGCCTTGTCGCCGGCGATGCGCACCCGCACCGTCGGATCGGTGGAGAGATACCCCTGGCGATAGAGAACCCCACCGCCGGGATCCGGATGCCAGCGGTCGGTATCGACCAGGAACTTGCGCTCGATTTCTATGGCCATGATGTGCGGCCCGAGGCGGTTGTCATCGAGTGCGGGCTACCGGCCGAAGCCGAGACGGGTGGCCACGTCGCGCTGGCGGTCGTCACAACCCAGGCAATCCCGTCGAGCAGTCCGGGATCAAACGCCTTCTGCTCCCGTATGAACGTCGCGCGCAGCTCGGCTTCGAGCAGGTCTGACGCCAACACGATAGTCGCTTGGCGCGTCAGTTCGCGGCGGAATATTGCCCACCATACAGGATGAACAGATCGCTGATCTCCGGGAATCCGTTCAATTCGCGGAGTCGGCTCATCGGAATCCGTGCGTAGACTTCGGTTGCCAGCGCCGGCGGCCGTTCGACCGAGCCGACCAGCGACGCAATGCTGTCGGCGACCGCACCAGACGCGGGTGTCACGCCGAGTCGCACCTCGACCGTCGCGGTCGGGTCCGTCCCGAGCGAGACGCTCACGTCGCGCACGCCGGGCACCTGTTGCAGCTCACGCTCTTCGGCGGACGTCAGCAGCAGGAAGGAGGAATCGACCTTCATCATCGCGATGACCTGTCCGTAACCGGCCAGCTGCACGCTGTCGGCCCGCGTCACCTCGTGCTGCATCAGGACCCCTCGCAGCACTCGCGCCGGTCCGTCATCGCTCGCGCAGCCCGGGCTGAGCGCGAGGCCAAGGATCGCAGCCGACGCGAGCAGTCCTGATTTCATTGTCAGGGCGGCCATGATCGCCTCGCTACTGGATTACCACCGTGTCGGTGACCACTCCGGCGACCGCGGTGTGCCGGAAAGTGATCACCGCGATGCCGGGTGATTGCGCCTCGAACCGGAACTGCTGGTGCGCGCCCGCCGGCGTGTAGGGCGGAACGATCGCGGCGTCGATGAAGCGGACCGACGTCGATGAGATGGCGGGAATCGAATCGTACTGGCCCGGGCCGACCGTGCCGAGGATGATGGCGAATTCCTGGCCAGCGGATGCGGTGACGAGGGGAACCGATCGACCGGCGTTCTGCATTGGTCCGGCTGCCGTCCCGCTGCACGCCGCGAGCCCGAAGACCGCGACGGCGATCTTTCCAGGCGTGGTTCGATGGAAGTTCGCGAACATCTGCGCCTCCGTTGGTTCGCGACTCCGCAATCTAACGCGGATCGCGGGCCTCAGCGTGGCGCCACGAGCCCAATGGGAATGGTCCGATCGAGGCCGGATGTCGGCAGCCGGGCAACCGACGACGACAGCCGGGCGACGGATGATGACAGGCGGGCACCGGACGGTGACACGCGTGCAATGGACGACGACAGGCGGGCAACGGACGCAGGCGGGCGAGCGCCCGGTCTCGACAGCCGGGCACCTGGTCTCGGCAGCCTGCCGCAGGGTGGCGTCACTCGCCTCCCGGAGGCTGACTCGCGGCGCCCGGCCTGTGTCACGCGGCTCACGGGTGCTGACTCGCGACAACCGGACGCCGACAGACGACAACCGGATGCCGACAGGCGAGCACAGGGTCTCGGCAGCCAGCCGCCCGGTAGTGTCATTTGAGCCCCGGCTGCTGATTCGCGACAACCGCACTCCGACAGGCGAGCACCGGATCTCGGCAGCCAGCCGCCGGACGGCGTCACCCGAGCGCCGGATGCTGCATCGCAGCGTCGGGCTCGCGCCTCTCGATTCCGGGATGCCGACACGCGGCGTCCGGCCCGTGTAACTCGATTCCCGGATGCTGACTCGCGGCGTCCGGCCCGTGTTTCGCGACTCAGACTAGCTGGGCTTCGATTCCGGGCCGAACACACTCCGGTATCATCAAGTATCATTTGCGACGCGGCTCGGTGCCGGGTTGGTCCCGTGACGGCGAGGATCCATGCCTTCATTTCTCCGTAACAGCATACCCCTGCTACTCCTCTCGGCC
>JBOHRZ010000092.1:0-8862 GCA_050732975.1 Gemmatimonadales bacterium | reverse complement strand
GGCCAGTCCTTGTCACCCAGGATCGACACCAGTGCATGGATCGGCCGCGGCAAAGCCGCCTCCTGAATCGACTCGACGAGTGCCGCCATGCTGTCCGGGTTATGGGCCACGTCGAACAGCCACCTGCCGCGGCGGTCAAACCGCCCCGGTACCGACGCCGCCGCGAACGCAGCGGCCATCACGGCGGCCGGCGGATGGAGCGCGGTCGGTAACAGCTCAAGTGCTGCCGCGGCGACGGCCGCGTTCCGCCGCTGATGACGTCCGGCCAGGCTCAGTTCGCCGGACCACACAATGCCGGATGGCACGGTGACGATCGCGGCGTGGTCCGAATCGCCGCCATCAACGGTGTCCAGTGCGGCCTCGCGCAACAGCGCCGCGAGGCGCGGATCGTCTTCGCCGATCACGAACGGCACGCCGGGCTTGGCGATGCCCGCCTTTTCGCGCGCGATCGCTTCGAGCGTGTCGCCCAGATACTTCTGATGATCCAGCGCGATGTGCGTCACGACCGAAACGAGCGGTGTGATCACGTTGGTGCTGTCGAGACGGCCTCCAAGGCCGACTTCGATGACGGCAACGTCCACGTGCCGGGCGGCAAAATGGGCCAATGCCATTGCCGTGGTCGCCTCGAAGAACGTGGCGTCGATCGCCTCGATCTCGGCACGCATCGTGCCGGTCCACATCGCCACCGCATCTTCCGTGATCGGCACACCGTCGACCCGGATCCGCTCGCGAAACGAAATCAGGTGCGGGGACGTGTACAGGCCGACCCGGAAGCCCGCCCGTCCGAGCGCCAGCGCCATCAGTGTTGCGACGCTGCCCTTGCCGTTGGTGCCGCCGACATGGATCGATGGGAACATCCGGTGCGGATCGCCGAGCGACGCCAGCAATCGCCGGGTCGTGTCGAGACCGAACTTGAGTTGGGTGGTACGGGGAATGAGGAACTCGAGCGCTCCCTGGTAGGTCACGCCGTCGCGTCAGCGCTCCGCGGCTTCGATTTCGTCCCCGCCATGTGGCGCAGCAACCGCGACGTCGTTTCGCGAAGGCCCGCCCGCGGCACGACGTCGTCGATCTGGCCTTTCTCCAGCAGGAATTCCGCGGTCTGGAATCCTTCGGGGAGATCCTGGCCGATCGTCTGCTTGATGACCCGTTGGCCCGCGAATCCGATCACCGCGCCGGGCTCGGCGAGGATCACGTCGCCCTGCATCGCGAACGAAGCCGAGACGCCGCCGGTGGTCGGATCGGTCAGGATCGAGATGTACGGCACCGCCGCGCGCTTCATCACCGCGATGGCCGCCGACGTCTTCGCCATCTGCATCAGCGACAACACGCCCTCCTGCATCCTGGCACCGCCGGAGGTGCTCACCAGCACCATCGGCGTTCGCTTCCCGGCGGATCGACGCGCCAGGCGGGCGATCTTCTCGCCGACGACCGACCCCATCGACCCGCCCATGAACCGGAAGTTCATCACCCCGAGATGGATCGGCCGTCCATCGAGGCGGGCCGAACCGGTATAGATCGCGTCCGACGCTCCGGCCTTCTTCCGGGCCGCGACCAGACGGTCAGCATAATGTTCGAATTCGAGCGGATCGGCCGACTTGAGATCGCCGAACAACTCGCGCCACGATCCCTCGTCGGTGAGCAGCTCGATGTATTCCTCGGCGCTGAACCGCTTGTGGGTGCCGCATTCCGGGCAGACATTGAGAGCCTTCTGGAACTTCTCCCGGATGTCGATGTGGCCGCAGGCCTCGCACTTCTCCCAGGCATTGGCCGGAATTTCCAGCCGCTCCCGGGATACCGTGCGGGCTTTTCGCTCCTTCTTGAACCACGCCATCACGGCCATTACGACCTTGCTTCACGGGTGGTCACGGGCTCTCCGGAATAGGCTTGAACGTGACGCCTGAGGCCGTGGCGCGCAAGGTCTTGACAGCTAAGTCATTGTCCCGCATCGACGTAGCCGGCAGCCCTTCCCTCCTTCGCGGCGCGGAAGGCAAGCCCGAGGGAGACCGCCGTGGCCAGCAGAAACGATCCGCCATACGAGAAGAACGGCAGCGGGATCCCGGTAATCGGCATCACCGAGATGGTCATTCCCACGTTCTCGAACACATGGGTGAAGATCACCGCCGCGATTCCGAAGACCACCATCGACGTGAACGGGTCGCTCGCCTGGCGGGCGATCCGCACCAGGGAGAACAGCAGCGCGACGAAGAGCCCGAGGGCCACGACCACGCCGATCAGACCCAATTCCTCGCCCACCACCGCGAAGATGAAATCGGTGGCGTGAAATGGAATGAAGCCGGAGCGCTTCTGCGTCCCGAGCGTGAATCCGGTACCGAAAAGTCCGCCCGAACCGATCGCCACATGGGACTCGACGGCCTGATAGCCCGACCCGCCCCGGTGCGCCTCGGGGTTGAGGAACGACACGATCCGGTCGCGCTGATACGGCTTCATCCGGTTCCAGACCACGAAGGCCAGCACCCCCATGGCGGAATTGATGAGGTAGACGGCAATTGCTTCCCAGATGAAGGGCCTCCACAGCAACAGCAGACCGAAGAGCACCACCATCCAGATGCTCCACAGCGCGGTGCTCCAGGCGAGCAGCAGCGAGACGATCGGTGAAGCGAGCAGCACCAGTAGCGGGATCGGAACTGCCGCCCAGAAGAGCACCCCGAACAGGATGCCCGCGAAGACGATGGCGCTGCCGAGATCGGGTTGGCGGAGGACCAGGAGCGCCGGTATCGTCACGAGGATGATCGGCGGGAGCAGGCCGCGCAGCGTCGTTGGCGGCTCGCGCCGCGCCGCAAACCATCGGGCCAGCATCAGAATCGTCGCCAGCTTGGCGAGTTCGACCGGCTGGAAGGCGATCCCCTTGATGGCGATCCAGCTCCTGCTGCTCGCCGCGGCACTGCCCTGCCCCGTGCCGATCACCAGCGTCGCCACGAGCAGCAGCATGCTGAGGCCATACAACCACGGCGTCGCCCACTCCAGGATCCGGAACGAGGTCCGGTACGCCACGGCCGCGAAACACAGGCCGATCGTGAGCCAGATGAGCTGCAGGATCCAGAGCCATCGCGGCTGGCGCAGCGAGAAATGGTGCGCGGCGAACACGAGATCGGTCTGGCCGGCCGAATAGATCATCAGCAGCCCGTACAACGCCAGCATGCCGACGATGAAGAGCAGGCGGCGATCGAGGCCGTGAATCATGGCCGGTGAGGAATGACCGGTTGCGGGGGTGGGTGCGATTCGGCGCTGTCGGGTACCGGGGCGAGATTCTCCGTCACGTTACCGATGTCGGCCTTGACGGCACGACCGGTGAGATAGCGCATGATGGTGCGCGCCGGATACTTGGCTACCACGGCGCCGTGCACGGCCTCTTCGACGGCAATTCCCACCACGATCCGCGGGTGGTCGGCGGGCGCGAACGCGATGAACCATCCCAGAGGCTTCTCGCCGGTGACCTGCGCCGAGCCGGTCTTCCCGGCGATCTGGAACTGCTGCAACCCGGCCAGGTTCGCCAGGTCGCCCCGCGCGGTCCCGCTGTTCACCACGTCGACCATCGCGGCGCGCAGATCGGCGAGATGTTCCGGCGTGAGGTGCAGATCATGGGTGACGCGGCTCGCGGTGCCCTCGATCATGTGCGGCGTCCGCTTGATGCCGTCGCCCGCCAGAGCGGCGTAGAACGACACCATGTTGAGCAGGGTTTCGGTGTGGTGCCCCTGGCCGATCGCAAGGTTGAGGGTCTCGCCATTATTCCACGTCGACACGCCTCGCGAGTTGACATAGGCCTTCACACTCGGCAGCAGCGCGCCTTTGGACTCCGGTCCGATGTCGATGCCGGCGCGATCGCCGAAACCCATTTCGGCAGCATCGGCCAGGATCGAATCGGCGCCAAGCATCTGGCCCAGCTGGTAGAAGTAGATATCGCACGAACTGGCGATGGCCTGGCGAAGGGTCAACGAACCGTGGCCTTTGGGATCCCAGCAATGCCAGATCCGGTTGCCGAACTGGTAGCTGCCGGTGCACGGCACCCGCATCCGGGTATCCATCGTCACCAGCCCGCGCCGCAGCGCCATGGCGGCAATGGCGAGTTTGAACGGCGACCCCGGTGGATACGCGCCCTGGATCACCCGGTTGTAGAGCGGCTGGTTCGGGTCGGAGCGCAACGCATTCCAGGTCTCGGGATCGATGCGACCGATGAAGTCGTTGGGATCGAAGGTCGGATATGAGTAGTACGCCAGGATTTCGCCCCGCGGGGTCATCGCAACCAGGGCGCCGCGGCGGTTGGGCAGGTCGGCCCGCCACATCGAATCGACGAACTGCTGCAGATCGAGATCGATGGTGGTCCGGATGTTCCGTCCGGCCACCGGGGGCAGCGAGACGACATCGGCCTGGTCCCGCACCATGCGCCCGCCGGCCGTCACCTCGACGAAGCGAACGCCGGGACGGCCGCGCAGCACCGAGTCATAGGCCAGCTCGAGCCCCTGCTTGCCGACGATCGATCCCGGTTCGGCTCCCGGAAACGTATTGTTGTCGAGCTCGGTCGCGCTGACTTCGCCGACATAACCGGCCAGATGCGCCACCGCCGAGCTGTCGGGATACCGCCGCCGCGGTTCCTGCTGGATCACCAGACCCGGGAGGATGGCCCGGTGCTCCTCAAGTGTCGCGACGACCTCGTAACGACCCGACGCATAGACCATGGCCGGTTCGTATTCGGCCAGCTTCCAGCGGCGGACCACCTTGTCGGCATCGATCGTGTCGTCGGTGATCAGCGCGTCGAGCCGGCCAAGGACCGCCCGCAGCGAGTCTTCACTCGACGCGAGCAGCTTGATCGCGTAGCCCGGCACGTTATCGGCGATTCTCCGGCCGCTGCGATCGAAGATGTACCCGCGCGGCGCCTCCAGCGGGATCGGCTTGAGGCGGTTGCGTGCCGATTCGCTGCGATACACGCCGTGATCGATCACCTGCGCCTTGAAGAAGGCAGCGCCGAGCAGGCTGAACGCGCCGATGAACACCCATTGGATCTGCGTCGCGCGTCGCGCGACCTGCCACGAGGCGAAGGGGCTCATCGCTCGAGCCGGATGGCAAGCCAGTCGCGGAACACGATCACCACCACGATCCCAACGACAGCGGTACTCAGCGCCTGGAGCGGCGCCCAGACCAGCACGCCGGCCGGCAACCGGCTCAGCGGCGTGCCGCTGAACACCAGCATCAGCACGTCACGGACCCAGGTCCCGAAAAAGAACAGTGCCGCGTTGACCAGCAGATTGTCGGCAAAGAAGATGGCCCGACCCCACGACGCTCCCCATCCGACCAGTACGTGCGCCAGAATTCCGGCGCCGAAATGCGCCGGCGTCAGCACGTCGACTACCAGCCCGACCACGAAACCTGTCAGCGCCGCCACGCCGGGCTCGACGCGGATCGCGATCAGCAGCAATACCAGCATCAGGAAGTCGGGAATGCCGCGCCCCTCGACCAGTGCTGGGCGAACGTAGAACTCCAGCACCAGCAGCAGCAGCAGCACCGCCGCCACCCGCCAGCGAACCCCACGGCTCGACCGCCGGCGCCGCTCGATCCCGTTCGGCGGCCTCATCGACCGTCGGCCTTGCCCCGCACCGCCGGAAAGAGCGAGTCGCGCGGTGAGATGAGCACCATGACGTCGCCCACGTCTCCCGGAGTCGCGAACGGCACCACCTGATAGATGCGATCGTAACCATTGGCGCCCCGCCGGGCGGACACCACGCGGCCGATCGGGATCCCCCGGGGAAATGTGCCGCCCGCGCCGGCGGTCATCACCGTGGTGCCGGCGCGGAGCGAATCGCTCAGCGCGACGCCCTGAAGTTCCAGGATCGTGCTGCGAAGGCCGGCGTGACTCGCCGGCCGGACGAACCCGTTGACCCGCCCGTCCGCCGTGACCGCCGAGGCCGCGAAGTCCGGATGGTCCCAGGTCAGCGCCGTGCTGGAATGCGGACCGACCCCCACCACGTAGCCGATCAGGCCGGCCGGGGCGACCACCGGGTCGAACATCTTCACCTGGTCGGCGCTGCCGACGTCGAGCAACATCATCCGCGAGTCCGTGAGACCCGGTTGATGCAGCACTTCGGCGATGGCGGCCCGGTGGGCCAGGCGCGGCCGCAACGCCAGCAGCGCGCGCAGGTTGTCGTTTTCGCGCTGTAGCGAGACCTGCGCCTGCACCAGCAAGGCCAGCGAGTCGCGGCTTCGTTCGATCGACGTGATCCGGAACCGTGCGATGCGATCCTGCACGGCCCGGGATTGGAGTGCCACGACAGGTCGCAGCGCGGTCCGGCGCACCGCGTCGGCGAAGGCCAGCGTCCAGCTGCGCGGCAGAGCGAGAGCCAACAGCGCCAGGGCGACGCACCCCGCGAAGAGCAGCAGGTCGCTGCGAGCGGCTTCGCGTTCCGCCGCCCCTCGCATGATCAGGTGGTCAGCACGCTGCGGAATTTCTCGAAGTCATCGAGAATGCGTCCGGTCCCGCGTACCACACACGTCAGCGGATCGTCGTCCACATGGATCGGCAGGCCGGTTTCGTGCGAAAGCAGTTGATCGAGGCCGCGAATCAGCGCGCCGCCGCCGGTCATGATGATGCCGCGATCGACGATGTCGGCCGACAGCTCGGGCGGCGTGATCTCCAGGGCGCGCCGCACCGCGTCGACGACCGCGGCGATCGGCTCCTGCACCGCCTCCCGGATTTCGACGGCGTGCACCCGCACCGTCTTGGGAATCCCCGACACCAGATCGCGACCCTTGACCTCCATCTCGCGCTCGTCGGGTTCGACGAACGCCGACCCGATCTTGATCTTGATCAACTCCGCCGTCGGCTCGCCCACCAGCAGGTTGTAGTTCTTGCGCATGAACAGCACGATCGCCTGATCGAGCTCATCGCCGCCGATCCGGATCGACGTGTCGGACACGATGCCCGAGAGAGCAATCACCGCGATCTCCGTCGTGCCGCCGCCGATGTCGATCACCATGTTGCCGGTCGGTGTCTCCACCGGCAGCCCGACGCCGATTGCCGCCGCCATCGGCTCGGCGACCATCAGCACCTGCTTGGCGCCCGCCGTCTCCGCCGAATCGCGCACTGCCCGCCGCTCGACTTCGGTGATCCCCGAAGGCACCGCGACGATCACCTTCGGTTTCACCCGGAAGACGTGCTTGTCGATGATCGTCTTCAGGAAATAGCGCAGCATCTTTTCGGTGACGTCGAAGTCGGCGATCACGCCGTCCTTGAGCGGACGCACCGCGACGATGCCCTCCGGCGTCCGACCCAGCATCCGCTTCGCCTCGAGGCCGATGCCCTTGATACGTCCGGTAGCCTTCTCGATCGCCACCACCGACGGCTCGTTCAGGACGATTCCCTCGCCCTTGACGTAGATCAGAGTGTTGGCCGTGCCAAGATCGACCGCGATCTCGTTGGCGGGAAGGAAGGAACCGAGCTGCGGAAATTTCACGTGGGTTGCCGCCGGCGGAGTCGACGGCAAGGTAAGGCGAGAGCGCACGCTCGGCAAGCGCAACGTCAAGTGATCTGGAGAGTTAGCCGGACGAGCCTCCGAGCCCGGCACCACGTGAGCACTTACTCACATTGGCTGCGGACCATCCTTCCAACCACTATCTTGCCTCCGTTCCTCCCGATCAAGGACCTCGTCATGGACGTCGTTGCGTCGCACCTCCGGCGCATCCACCCGCTCGCGCCGATCATCGCCCTGCTCCTCGTCGCGGCGCCGCTCGCCGCCCAGGATACCCGGGACGACACCCGCGATCCGCACCAGACCCAGGACGCCACCTTTGCGGCGCACTATCGCGAATGGACCGGCCCGCACCATGGCTCGCCTCTGGTCGACCACCTCCCCGTGGTCAAGGGGATTCCGTCACCCCGCGATGTTCTGGGCTACGACATCGGCGCGCCGAAGACGCTGACCTACTACGCCGACATGCTCAAATACTACCGGGCCCTGGCCAAGGCCACGCCGAGGGTCCGGGTCGAGACCATCGGCCGTTCGGACGAGGGGCGCGAACTGGTCGTGGTCTGGGTGTCATCTGAATCGAACATGCGGCGCCTGACGCAGAATCGCGCCAATCTCGGCAAACTCGCCGATCCCCGGGGGTTGAGCGACCAGCAGATCCGCCAGCTGATCGCCACCACCAAGCCGCATTATCACTTGATGGGTGGATTGCACAGCGGCGAAACCGGTCCATCCGAAATGCTGATGGAGCTGGTCTATCGGCTGGCTACCGAGACATCGCCGCTGATTACCCGCATCCGCGACAACGTGTATGTATCGGTAACGCCGGCTGCCGACGCCGATGGCCGCGATCGCAACGTCGACTGGTTCTACCACTCGCAGGATGTGGCGGCCGCGATGAAGGAAGCCGGCGACAGCGGCGGCCGGGGAGCAGGGCGCGGCGGTGGACGTGGCGGCAGGGGGGCCGGCGCCGGCAGTCTGCCGTACTGGGGCAAGTACGTCTACCACGACAACAACCGGGACATCAATCTCTCGCTGGTGCAGATCCGGGCGCTGGCCGACTGGTACTTCACGGCACACCCGCCCATCATGCACGACCTGCACGAGGCGCTCTCGCTGATGTACGACTACAGCGGCGGCCCGCCGCAGAATCCCAATCTCGACCCGATCCTCTTCGCCGAACTGCCATGGTTCTCGAATTTCGAGATGGCGCAGATGACCAAGTGGGGAATGCCGGGCGTGTACGACCATGGCTTCATGGACGGCTGGTCGCCCGGGTATCTGGGGTCGATTGCCTACAACCACAATGGCATGATGAAGATGTACGAGACGCAATCGGGGGTGGATGTTGACAGCACCGCCGGTCGTGGGGGGCGTGGCGGACGGG
>JBOHRZ010000091.1:0-8902 GCA_050732975.1 Gemmatimonadales bacterium | reverse complement strand
GAACAGCACCGGCTGCTGCTGGTCGGCACCACGCATCGCAACGCCCCCGAGCGAAGGATGGCGTACGATACCACATTCCCCGGTGTCGAGCCATACTTCAGCGTGACTTTTTCAGCAGCCTGCTAGTGAGCGTCGGGGCAGGTCATCGCCGCACCACCGGTCGCACCGTGACCGTGTCGCTCCCGAATGTCCATCCCATGACGACAGCGGCACCATTGCCGGCGGTCAGCATTGCGCCGTGCCCGGTCTGGCTGTCGGTACACCAGACGGTCCCGTCGGCGGTCACCGCGCTGCACTAATAGCGCCCGACCGCCGGGCCGGCGCCGGGCCGATCGCTCCTCCCCACGGCGTATCCGACTGCCACCGCCGCGCCCAGGGCTACCACCACCCACATCGGGACGGTCATGCGGACCTTCCTTTCGGCTCGGGGAAATTTTCGGCACAGAAGTAGTGAAACGGTGTGTTTGAGGCCAGCGGCGTTTCGTGGGCATCGATGGCCGCGAGATCGGCGGTGAATGTCGTGTCAGGTTCGCCCTGTCGCGCCGGCACTCGGCATAGATTTCCCGCGCAAGAGTCAACCCGACGAATAGGACCAGCGCCATTGCGGAAACCCGGTCGATGTCGATGCTCAGCGGGCGTCGCCAATCGTGGCGATCCGGTTCACGATCGTTGCTTCCGCGATAATCTCGTCACCGCATGCTGCAGTTCGACGTGATCTTTTAGGGCCGCGGCCGCGCGCTCGGCCAACTCTTCGAGCACCAAGCGAATGCTCGTTGCGAGCTCAAGGCACACATCATCCGGCGCCTCATGCAGTCCCTCGCTCAAGGCGCTGTGAAGGAGCGCCAGGGGATTGTGGTGGCCATCGATCAAGAGTGAATCGGGAATTGCCGATTTTACCATTTCGACTGCTTTCTGAAATTGTCGCTCTCCCTGCGCTCGCCGTAATGCCTCGACCGTGGCGTGAGGAGACTTGATCTTCTCAGCCGCCCGAATAGTCTCATCGAGCAGACGGTCTTTTTGGTTCTCCACCACACGGCGGTAGTACCCGAATGCGCCGATCCCTAACAGGCTGCTGAAATAGGTTTGCTCACCAGGTTGCTTCTTCCGAGCACGCTGCGACGGACGTCGTGCTGGTCGAAGTGACCGTTGAGACGTCCCGCCCATGGTTCCATTCTCTGGTTGTTCGGAGATCTGCCGTCACGGCGGGCTCATCCGGTTGGCCCTCATGTGCAGACCCCGGCGCGGATCAGCGTGCGGATGCGCACCAGGTTGTAGACGGCACTGGTGAAGGTGAAGATCCAGCCGACGACCTCTCGCCCGCGATGGCGCAGCTTGCGGAGCAAGCCCACCGTCTTGCCCCAGCCAAAAATCTCCTCGACCCGTTTGCGTTTCCGCTGGCTGACCGTGTAGCCCGGATGCCGGGTGGTCCGCCGGTCAATCGCGCTGCGCTGCCGCCGCGCGTGCACATTCGGCGTCACGTGCGGCGTAACGCGCCTGCGCCGCAGTGCGGTCACGAAATGGTCCTGGTCGTAGCCCTTGTCGGCCCCCAGGGTTCGACGTTTGGCGCGCGGCACCCGCGTGCGCAGCAACGCCAGCGCCGCCTCGATCTCCGCGGTGCCCCCAGGCGGCCGCACATCGGTGGCGACCACCAAGCCGTGGCGATTCTCCATCAGGACGCTGCCCAGGTGGCACAGCATGGCCCCGGTGCCCTTCGAGGCCAGGCGCGCATCGGGATCGGTCACCGATTGATGGGTCGCGTTGGAGCGTTTCTCGCCTCGAAAGTTGACCGTGGGATTCCCCGGGTCCTCGTCCGTGGGCGGCGGCGTCCGGCCATCCTTCCGCTGAAAACTCTTGTGGCTCGCGTTCGCGTCGAGCAGCGTGCCGTCCACCGTGAAGTGATCATCCGACAGCAGATCGCGCGCTTGGGCGTGGCGCACCACGGCCGCCAGGAAGGCCTGCGCGATGTCCCCGGCGAGCAGGCGGTCGCGATTCTTGGTGAACACCGTCGGCACCCAGACGGCATCATCCGGATTCAGCCCCACGAACCAGCGGAACAGCAGGTTGTAATTGAGCTGCTCCATCAGCTGCCGCTCGCTGCGAATCGAGTAGAGGAGCTGGAGCACGAGTGCCCGCAGCAACTGCTCGGGCGGAATCGACGGGCGCCCGATCGGCGCATAGAGCGCCGTCCAGCGCGGCGACAGCTCCTGAAGGATCGGCTCCACCAACTGCCGGATCACCCGCAGCGGATGATCCGCCGGAATCCGGTCTTCGGTGGAGAGATAGCTGAACAACACCGGCGGCTGCGGATCGGCACCACGCATCGCAACGCCCCCGAGCGAAGGATGACGGACGATACCACATTCCCCGACGCCGAGCCATACTTCACGGGGACTTTTTCAGCGGCCTGCTAAGCCTTCAATCTCGGCTTGGCGGCCCTTGAGAAACAGGTCCCGGTCCGGTCCAATCAGGCGAATTACGCGCGCCGGAATGTGCGGTCCAAAACGCGGCATCTCGCCGTACTTTCGCGCTACTCCTTGCAGCCCCGTCCCCACTGCTCGCACGTTGAGCGCAAATGTCTTGTACGTGGACCGGCAGTTGCGGCAGACATAGCTCACGAACAGGTTATGGGGTGTCTCGTCGCGCACGGGGCCTGGCGTCCCCGGCGCGGCGAAAAACCGCGGTCCGTCGCAGCTCTCCCGATCGCAATACAGCTCGATGACCGGCCAGTCGAATTGGCGCCCAAATTGGCCATCGACGAGCAGGTCCAGGACGGCAACTTCTCTGTTCGGGGCTATCGTCTCAAGGAACCGCGCGAAAGTCATCGGCGGTTCGGCCGAATCCGACGTCGGCGTCGATTGCTCCTCGTCAGCCATCCAACCTCCATCTGTGACTATCCGCCTGTGACTACTTCGAAAACGCTAGCCCCACAACGTCGTAAATCATCGCACGGCTTGATCCGGGCGCCGAGCCGTGCCGCTATCGCGCCTCTCCGCGGAAACAATGCTCGCTGTACCACGCTACGTCGCTGGGACGCGGCGGCGGGCTCGGACGGCCGAACGTGCTGTCAGATTTCGCCATCATTGAATCGACCTGCGCAACTGTCGTTCCTGCCGGCGGTGGCGACGAGCGTCGTACGGCACGCGCCCATGCCACCCGCGCACGACGCTCGATCAGGACAAAGCTATCGGCGGGCATGTCGCCAAGCATCCGCGGGTTGGCGGCGTACAGCGAGTCGAGAAACTGCTCGTTAGCGCCCGCACTAAGCGGCGCTTCGATATCCGCCATGTGGATAGCGTTGCATCGGCTACTGACGTTGCATGCCGCGAGCGGAACGAAGAGAAGCAACACGCATGTTCGCATCGGGCCTCCTATATCTGATGCTTGAGCCGTCACTGCCCTCGGGCAGCGCGATCGTCGCGCGTTATGCCGGCGAATCAAGTCAGGGTGAATAGCTTCCCTGCCAGGTCGTCAGCTTGCCGTTGTCGAAGTAGAGGTAGGACGAGCCGTACACCCATTGCTCATGCGTGCCGCCGGCATTGACGGTCACGTTGACCCTGGCGGGCTTACCCCACGCCGCGCGGGCCTGCTCCTCCGTCATCCCAATTAGAACCGATCTGGCGACCGCCGCTTGGCGAACCGCCAGCGGCCACGGCCGGCGCATGATCGAATCTGTCCTCGCCTTCTCTGCCCTCGCTGCAGCGCGCCTTGTTGCGGCCTCGGCCGCAGCTACGCTTGAGTCGATCTCCGCCTTCCGGCGGGCCGATGCCGCCGAGTCAGCCGTTCGACCCGCGGCCGCGGAGTCGTCGATCGCCCGTTCGCGAGCAACGCGTACGGCAATTATGGAGTCTTCCGGCCCCACGACGACAGAGCCGCCTGCAGCGATCCAAGCCCGGGCACGAATGAACCGACCTCCGCGGCGGAGGTAGACGAAACCGTAGCCCGCGTGCGTCGAACCCGGACGCTCGACGATGATTGCGAGCTGCGCAAGTACCGCCGCGCCGCTTGGCGTGGCAATCCACAGGCGGACGACCATGCCAGACGGTGAACAACTTGCGTTGACGAGCTTCGCCGGAATCGTGTCGCCAGCGATCGGCATGCCTGATGGCGCATCGCCCGGATCAAGGAACTGCCCGCCGCCCTGTCGGATCAGCACGATGGAGCTGTCCGGTTGCGGTGCAAGGCGGCAGCCGGATGGGTATTGCCCTGCTGCGGGAATGGCGATCAGTAGCTGCAAGAGCCCCATAGGCCAGCGTAGCGATCTTCGATGCATCGGGAGCCTACCCAAGCAGCGCGGTGACGGTGGTCGAACCTTGGGCGTCGCAGCCAGGGCAGCGAAAGTAAAGCGCGCCGCCGAGGGCTGCCGAGAAATGCCCCGAGCCGAACTCGCGTGCGGTCCAAGCCTTCCGGCAATCCGGACAAGTCACATCGACCGATTGCACGCCGACGAGAATCGACTCGCCCTGGCCTTGGAGTTCGCGGGACTCCTTGATCTTCGGCCGGGCATTCCGGTACGTGAAGACGACCTCTTTCGCAGGCATCGTTCCCTCGCACCGCCGCATGGTTCGGTCGATTCTGTGACTACCGGCCTGTGACTACGCCTAAAAACGCGAGCCCCACAACGTCGTAAGTCGTTGCGGGGCTTGATCGGGGCGCCGGGATTTGAACCCGGGACCTTCCGCTCCCAAAGCGGACGCGCTACCGGACTGCGCCACGCCCCGAAGCCGTCAATCTATCACAGCATCTCCCGCCCGAGCCGCTCCACCAGCGCCGCGACCGCGCGCCCGCGGTGCGACACCGCGGCCTTGGCATCCGCCGCGGCTTCGCCGAATGTGACGCCAAGCTCGTCGCTGTAGAACAACGGGTCGTAGCCGAATCCGCCCTCGCCACGCGGCGTATCGACGATCATGCCGTTGCACTGCCCCGACACCTCGATCTCGGCGTTTCCATTCACGTGAGCCAGCACCAGCACGCAGCGATAACGGGCGGTCCGTTGTTCAGCCGGTACCCCCGCGAGCCGGGCGATCAGCAACCGGTTGTTCGCCGCGGTGACCAGTTCGTCGGGACCGTCCACGCCGGCGAACCGTTTCGAATGGACGCCGGGTGCGCCACCAAGGGCGTCGACTTCGAGTCCGGAATCGTCCGCCAGCGCCGGCAGTCCCGACCGCGCAGCGAACCACCGCGCCTTGGCGCGTGCGTTGGCTTCGAACGTGTCGTACCGCTCGAGGTCGTCCTCTTCCCGACTCGGCACGATCTGAATGTCATCGGGAAATACCAGCTCGGCGCCGATCGGCGCCAGCAGGCTGCGGAATTCGTTCTGCTTGCCGCGACTGCGCGTGGCAACCAGCAGACGGCTCATCCCGCGATCGCGGACCGCTGCATGTCGAAGAGCCGGCGGAGGCCCGATTCCGCCAGATCGAGCAGCGCATCCAACTCCTGCCGGTCGAAGGTCCCCTGCTCGCCGGTGGCCTGGACTTCGACCAGCGCGTTCGGCTCGAGCATTACGACGTTGGCGTCGACGTCGGCATCGCGGTCTTCGAGGTAGCCGAGATCGAGCCGTGGCTCGCCGGCGATCTTGCCCACCGATATCGCCGCAACCTGACGGCCGAAGGCACTGGGCGTGCCGGTTCGTTCGGCCAGCCAGGCGCACGCGTGCGCGAGGGCTACGCATCCGCCGGTGATGCTGGCGCAACGGGTTCCACCGTCGGCGACCAGGACGTCACAGTCGATCTTGATGGTGTATTCGCCGAAGCGGAAATCCCGCATCGCGGCGCGCAGCGAACGGCCGATGAGCCGCTGGATCTCCGAACTGCGGCCCCCCGGGCCGTGCCGCTCGCGGTCGTTGCGTTCCGACGTCGCCCGCGGCAGCATGGCGTATTCCGCGGTCACCCACCCGAGGCCGGTGTTGGCCCTGAAGCGCGGCACGCCGGGTTCGACGCTCGCCGTGCAGTGCACCAGCGTGCCGCCCATCCGCGCGAGGCAGGACCCTTCGGCGTAGGGATTGGCCCGCGGTTCCAGCGCCGTGGGTCGCATCTCGTCGGGGTGCCTGCCGTCAGGACGAGGCACGGATCCGCTCCAGCATTTGCGTGGTCGACCGGCCCGCACTGAGCGGTACGATCTCGACTCGCCCGCCGCGCCGGGCCACGGCGTCGCCGCCGACGACGGCGGACGATGCGTAATCGCCCCCTTTCACCAGCACATCGGGGCCGACCTCTTCGATCAATGTCAACGGGGTCGGATCGTCGAACAGCACCACGCGATCGACGCAGCCTACCGCCGCCACAATGCGGGCGCGATCGTCTTGGGAGATGACCGGCTCGCCGTGCGCTTTGTCGAGGGTCCGCGCCGAGGCGTCCGAGTTCACCGCGACCAGAAGCGACCGCCCGAACCCGGCGGCCCGCTCCAGCAACGCGACATGCCCGACATGGAGCAGCTCGAAAACGCCGTTGGTGAATACCAGCGGACGCGGGGCGGTGCGCGCCCACGCCACCGCAGCCTCACGTGCCAGGATCTTCGTTTCGCTGGGGGGTGATGCGCTCAGAGCGATTCCTCGGCCGACGCATGGAACGTCATCGACTTGATACCGAAAATCGGCAGTTTGACGTGCTCGACGTAGGTCGACTGGATGATGATCTTCGCCGGGACGATCGTCCGGCGAATCGAAATCCGGTGCGCCGCTGGCGGAAGTCCCAGGGTGTCGGCCGTAGCCTGCAGGCGGACCATGATCACCGAGTCGGCAAGCGTCACGCCGAACCGGGCGTCGGTCCGCATCTCGTCCTCGAACTGCTCGTACCGCATCCACGGCGGCAGGAACTGGATGCCGATGTATGCCACGATGCCGACCAGGAGGATCGTCAGCAGGCAGCCGAGCGCTCCGCGACCGGCGCGGTCCCGTGGCACCGTTACCAATTCTGCTGCACTCCGTCGACGACCTTCTTGACCAGCATGTCGAGTGCCTTCTTCTGGCCGTCCTGCTCGCGCCCGGGATCGTAGTCGCCCTGAACCACCTGGTTCTTCCCTTCCCAAAGTGTGCGGCCCGATTTCTTCTCGACCACGGTAATATCGACGGTCAGTTCCACCTGCCGCCGGGTCACGTCGACCCGGCTCGGCGCTCCGGCCGTGGTCGGGGTGCCCTGATACGCCAGCGGCTGGTCGGGATCGTAACGCTGCACCGTCCCGGTGATCACCGCATCCGCCTGCGCCTCGGCCGCCGACCGCAGCCCCAGACGCGACACCACCGCCTGCTTTACTGCCACCGTCACCCGCTGCGCGAGAGTCGGGTCGGAAGTGTTGTTGTCGAACGGCAACACGGCGACGGTCCGGATGCTGGGCGGCAGTC
The DNA here is from genome assembly GCA_050732975.1 of Gemmatimonadales bacterium. Lineage (GTDB taxonomy): Bacteria > Gemmatimonadota > Gemmatimonadetes > Gemmatimonadales > GWC2-71-9 > Palsa-1233. The sequence goes on along the minus strand of JBOHRZ010000091.1, from coordinate 1,566 downwards.
CGCCGCCGGTAAAGCCGAACGAACACCCGGACACCAGCAGTACCAGCAGGCTACTGATCGCTCGGCGCACGCCAGTCCTCGGCCCCGAAGGTGATCGGCTTGGCATTTCGGTCGAAATCAAGCACCAGCCGGGCCGGATTCGCCAGCACGTCGAGCCGAGACCGAATCAGCTTCCGGGTGCTGTCGTATATCGTAATCACCTTGCCGACCGGCTTGCCGGCCTGCGAAACGTACGCACTCAGCACCGGGCGCCGATCTGTCCCCTCTGGCCCCTGCCAGACATACTCGACAGTATCGGCACCTCGCACGTAACGCCATGCGGTGACCCGGGCATCGCGGTGACCCTCGGCCCGCCACCCGGCACCGGGCGGCATGGCGATCCCGATCATGGCCCACAACAGCGGGTAGCTCGGCACCAGCTTGTGTACCTGGTCCTCGGGCTCCGCCCAGAGCGCGGTATCGCCGACCACCGCGGCCGCTCCCGCGCCGGCTCCCAGCGCAGCCCGGAAGTCGAACCGGAGCGAGTCCGGGGCTGCGATCAGGGCGCTGCCGCGACCACCCCCGGATCCGTGACGTTCGTCGGTGAGGGTCCAATGAAACCGATACGATTGGTGGCCCTCCGGGTCGGTTGAAACCGCCCAGGCCGCCGCTGTCGCCCTGTCCACCGGGGTAAGCCCGAGCGGCATCGGCGGTGACGGAAATGCCGGGGTACATCCGCCGGCGATTAGCGCCAGCACCGCCACTGCGCTCCCGTGCCGCAAGCGAGCCGGCACTCGCGTCGCGGTCATCGGTGGATCGACCGGATCCGGTCCCCCTGCTCCACGCGGGACAACGCGGTAAAGGTCCCGACCACCTTTCCGAAGATGGTGTATTGCCCGTCAAGATGCGGTTGGGCGCTCAGGTTGATGAACCACTGGCTCCCGCCGGTATCGGGGCCGGAGAGCGCCATCCCCATCATCGGCGCGAGGTAGCGCTCGCGATTGATCTCGTCGCGAATGGTCCAGCCCGGGCCGCCGTTGCCGGTTCCGGTGGGATCGCCATCCTGCACCACGAAATCCGGGACGACCCGATGGAAGCGATTGCCATCGAAGCGTTGGCCGTCGACGAGTCGCAGGAAATTCGCGACGGTCAACGGGGCCTCGTGGGCGAGCAACTCGACGGTGATGGTGCCGCGCCGGTCGACGTCGATGGTGACCTGCGGATCGTCCGCCGCGAGCATGTAGGTGCGCACGATGCTGCGGTAGTCCTCGAGGGAGCGGTGGGTATCAACGGGCCATTCCGGTCCCCAACGCTGCGCCAGTTCCGGCCAGGTCCGCTCCGCCGCCGCGCGCACCACGGCGTCCGGCGGGCGGCGCAGGAAATCGCTCCAACCCGGGCGGGCCAGCATGGCGAGGAGGGTCGGAATCCGACGGCTCATGGCGCGCATGGTGCCAAGAATCGCGACCCTCGCATCCGAATCGCCGTCACCCTGGCTCTGGCGCCAGGCCGCCACGAGAGCATCGATATCGTCGGCAGGCGCCGTGGCGCGAAGCGCTTCAGCGGCCGCAGCGCGGACCAGCAGATTGC
>JBOHRZ010000090.1:0-8933 GCA_050732975.1 Gemmatimonadales bacterium | reverse complement strand
GCTCGCTACAGCGATCGCCGACCGGATCGTCGAACAGGACGTGCCGCTGGTCTGCCGCCCCGGGCTGGAATTGCAGTTGGTCGCCTCGCGGCTGATCGCCTACCGCACGGCCGATACCTTCGCGACTCCCGTGGCGCTTGCCGAAGCGGTGTCGCGCTTTTCGCTGCCGTCCCTGTTCTACCACGTCCACGAAGCCCGACGGCGATCGGACGGCCGCACCGACGACATCTCCCGATGGCTTGAGGGTCAGGACGCCGACCCGCGGCTGGTCGAGTGCATCCGTCGGATCGATTTCTACTTTCTCAACCTGAGCCAGCTGCGTGAGGAGTTGGTTCGCGCCTTCCACGACTTCATGCCGAACGCGCCCGTTGTGGCGCAAGCGGCCGCATGACACTACTCGAGCGCTACGAAGAAGTCGTCGGGCACCAACCGGTGCAGCATCTTCGCCGGCTGGCCGATCGCCTGGAGGGAAAGCGCGTGGTGCACGTCAACTCGACCCGGCAAGGCGGCGGTGTGGCGGAGATTCTGGGCTGGATGATTCCCCTGATGAACGAACTGGGGCTGCAGGCCCGCTGGGAGATCATCACCGGACCGCCCGGATTCTCCCGGGTGACCAAGGCGTTTCACAACGCGATGCAGGGTAAGCCGACTGCGATCTCGGCCGACGACTTCGAGCTGCACCGCGCGATCAATCGCGAAACTGCCGCCAAGCTGGATCTGGGTGCCGACGTCGTCTTCGTACACGACCCGCAGCCGATCTATCTGCCGGTGTTCGCACCGAAAGGAACCGCGGCCCGCTGGGTGTGGCGGTGCCACATCGATGCGTCCCGGCCCGACCCGCCGGTGTGGCGGCATCTCGAAAAGGCGATACCGTCGTACGACGCCACGATCTTCTCGATGGCGGCGTTCACCCGGCCAATGCCGAAGCCGGCGTTTCTGGTGCCGCCGGCGATCGACCCGCTTTCGGAAAAGAATTGCCCGATGCCCGACGCCGAGCGTGTCGAGATCCTCACCCGGCTGGGGATCGACCCGGATCGGCCACTGCTGCTGCAGGTGTCGCGGTTCGATCGCTTCAAGGACCCGCTCGGCGTGATCGCGGCGTACCGGCTGGTCAAGCCCTACTATCCGGAATTGCAGCTCGCGCTGGCGGGCGGCCCGGCCGACGATGATCCGGAAGGCCCGGCGGTGTTCGCCGAGGTGATGCAGCAGGCCGGGGAGGATGACAACATCAAGCTGCTGATGCTCCCGCCGGATGCCCACCGCACCATCAACGCGTTGCAGCGGTCGGCGGTGATCGTGTTGCAGAAGTCGTTGCGGGAAGGATTCGGCCTCACGGTGACCGAGGCGCTCTGGAAGGGCGTACCGGTGATCGGAGGTGCCACTGGAGGAATTACGCTGCAGGTCCACGACTATCACACCGGGTTCCTGGTGTACTCGCCCGACGGGGCGGCGTACCGGATCCGGTACCTGCTGCGCTACGCGGACAAGCGCAAGCGTATGGGCCAGACGGGCCACGACCTGGTACACGAGCACTTCCTGCTCATCCGGCAGCTGCGCGAGTATCTGCAGATGCTGCTCTGCCTCGACCATCCCGGACAGGAACCGCTGGTGGCATGAGCGCTGCTACCCCGGACGAGCCGCTGGTACGGCCGCGGTCGCAGAGTTCGCGGTCGTTTCGCGCCGCGGCGATCATCGCCGTCGTCTTCGGGCTGATCGCGACCGGCTATGCCTGGCGGCGGGCCGATCAGCGCCGGCGCGACGACCTGGCCGAAATCGATCGCCGGGCCCACGACCTGTCGGAGGGCCTGCTGCCGGCGGCGCGGGTCGCGCTGGAGCGCGGCGATTCGGCGGCCATCCGCGAGCTGGCGCCGCGGCTCGAAGGATTCGGGCGGGTGCTCGGGTTCGCGATCTATCGCGCCGACGGTTCGCTGGTGATCGCAGGCCGTTCGGTGCGCGGCCTGGCCGACACGCTGCCCGCTGCGTTCCATGGACCGCTGACGCAGGCGAACGAAGCGGTGATCGATGCCCACTGGCTGGGGATGCCGGTTCGAATCCTGGCGCGGCGGGTATCTGGCAGCCGGGGCGCCAGTCTCGGCGACCTCGTCGTGGTGCATGACATTTCCTATCTCACCAGCGCAGCGCGGCAACGTCTGACACAGGCCGCGATGTGGATCCTGTTCCTGATGCTGGTGCTGATGATGGTGGTGATCGGCACCACCTGGCTGATCTACGACCGCCAGCTGCACAAACTCGCGGAGTGGATGCGGCGGCTGCGCACCGAGAACGTCCCCGAATCGCCGCCGCCGGGGTTGCCCGTTCCGCTGCTGGTAAGTGAGACCGCACGGTTGGCCGCGTCGCTGCGCGCGGCGCGTTCGGTGGGGCTCTCCGAATCCGAAGCGATGCTTCGCGCCGAGCGGGAATGGACCCGCGACCGGCTGCGCACCCGCGCGATCGCGTCGCTCAAGAACGGGCAGCTCGTGGTGGTGAGCAATCGCGAGCCGTACGTCCACCACGCCAAGGGCGGCACGCTGGAGGTCAGCATGCCTCCGGGCGGACTGGTATCGGCCCTCGATCCGGTGCTGCAGGCGTGCGGAGGACTGTGGATCGCCCAGGGTTCGGGCGACGCCGATCGACAGACGGCCGACGCCTTCGGTCGCCTGACGGTTCCACCCGGCGATGCGCGGTACACCCTGCGTCGCGTCTGGATCACGCCGGACGAGGAGCGTGGCTACTACGCCGGGTTCGCCAATGAGGGGCTGTGGCCCCTGTGCCATCTCGCCCACGAGCGTCCGATCTTCCGGGCCGACGATTGGGACTACTACGTCCGGATCAACCAGCGCTTCGCGGATACGGTGATCGACGAAGTGGGCGCCGGCAGCGGCATGGTGCTGGTGCAGGATTACCAGTTGGCGCTGGTGCCCCAGATGATCAAGGCAACGCGTCCGGACCTGCGGGTCTGCATCTTCTGGCACATTCCCTGGCCGCATCCGGAAGCGTTCCGGATCTGTCCGTACCGCGGCGACATCCTCACCGGGATCCTGGGGGCGGACCTGATCGGATTTCATCTCCAGCAGTACTGCAACAATTTCCTCGATACCATCGACCGGATGCTCGAGGCGCGGGTCGACCGCGCCCACTTCACCGTTCAATCGCGGGGTCATACCGCGCACGTCCGTGCGTTTCCGATCAGCGTCGACAACTGGAAGGATCGCGCGCCGCCCACGGAGACTGCCGACCTGCTCCTCGCCGCGCTGCGCGACCGATACCAGGTACCCGGGATTCATCTCGGCATCGGCATCGACCGGATCGATTACACCAAGGGCCTCCCCGAGCGGTTCCGGGCCATCGCGCGGTTCCTCGACAAGTACCCGCAATACCGGGAGCACTACACCTTCGTGCAGGTCGCCGCGCCGAGCCGCACGGCCGTCCGCCGCTACCGGAACCTGATGGCCGAACTCGAAACCCTCGCCGAGGACATCAACGGCCGGCTGCAGACGGAGAGCTGGAAGCCGATTCAGTTGCTGATCGCCCAGGCGGATCCGGATACGGTCCACGCCCTGCTCAAGCTGGCGGCGAGTTGCATCGTGTCGTCCCTGCATGACGGCATGAATCTGGTGGCCAAGGAATTCGTGGCAGCGCAGGACCAGGGCGACGGCGTCCTGATCCTCTCGGAGTTCGCCGGCGCCGCGCGGGAATTGAACGACGCGCTGATCATCAATCCATACGACACCGACCGCTTTGCCGACGCGATCCGCGCCGCCGTCGAGATGCCGGCGACGGAGCGACGGGAACGAATGGAGCGCATGCGACGCACCATCGAGGAGCACAACGTCTACCGCTGGGCAGCCAATCTCATCACCGCGCTCTCGGCGATCGATCCGCTCGCGGCCCCGCAATCGCCCGCCCTGCGTCGCGAGTCGCTGGCGCGCGCGTGACAGTGCCCGGCCGCGGCGCCGTGGCGACCCTGGCTCGCGCCCACCGGCGTGGCAGCACCGTGGCGCTCTTTCTCGACTACGACGGCACCCTGGCCAGGATCGCCCGGCGACCGGACCTCGCAGTCCTGCCGGCGTCGCGCCGGCGACTGCTCACCGAGCTGAGCTGTTTGCCGCGGGTCACGGTCGGTGTGGTCAGCGGCAGGGCCCTTGCCGAATTGCGCCGCCTGGTGGCGATCCGCGGCATCTACTACGCGGGCACCGGGGGCATGGAAATCGATCTACCGGGCCGCCGGGTCCATCACCCGGCGCAGGCAGCGTGTCGACGCATCGTCGCCCGCGCAGGACGGTTGACCGCGACGCTTCCCAGGCGGTGGCCGGGGGCATGGATCGAGCCGAAGCCGATCGGGATCACGGTGCATTTCCGCGACGTCGAGAGGCGGCTCCGACCGGCGCTGTTGTCGGCGCTACATCAGGCGCTGGGTCCGATCGCGCCGCACCTGCACCTGATGTATCCGCGCGATGCGGTGGAGATCCTGCCGCGAGCCGGGTGGGACAAGGGATCGGCGGTGCGGATCATGCTGCGCGACATCCGCGCCGCCTCGGTGGTGCCCTGCTACGCCGGCGACGACGTCAACGACGTCCACGCCTTCGAGGCGGCGCTCACAGCGGGCGGCATAGCGATCGGCGTCGGATCAAGGGCGCCGGAGGGCGCCACGTACCATGTCGCTGGCCCCGGCGCCCTGGATCGCCTGCTGCAGGCCCTGCGGCGCGCGATCAGTTCGTCGCGCGCGCCTCGTCGATCGCCTTCGTCAGCTCATCGTACGCCGACGCGTCGACCTCGTTGAACGGATTCATCACGTGGGTGATGCGGCCGTTCGGGGCCACCACGAAGAGGATGCGGTTCTCGTAGCCGCGCCGGCCCAGCGTACCGTACTCGTCGCCGGCCTGGTGGTTGACGTCGCTCAGCATGGTGAACTGGAAGCCGGAATCCGCCGCCCACGAAGCGATGTCCTTGACCGAGTCGACACTGATCGCGAGGAGCGTCACGCCCTTGCCACCATGGAAGATCTGGTTGTAGGCGTCCCGGTAGTGCGTCATCTGGATGGTGCATCCGCTGCTGCGCTGACGGGGATAGAACGCCAGGACCACGGTCCGGCCCCGCAACGACGAAAGCGTCACCGGCTTGGCCGAGATACCGGCGCGCGTGCCGGCGGCCAGCGTGAAATCAGGAGCCATCTCGCCGACCTTGGGCATGGTGGCGGTCTCCTGGGCCACCAGCACCGCGGGCGCCAGCAGCAGCAAACCCGCAACCATCATTGAAGTTCGTGTCACTCATCACCTCGAGCTGAAGTTGGAACTACCCGCCAGATCGTGCCGGACCCGTCCGAACCGATGAACAGTGCCCGGCCGTCGGGCGACATCGCCACCGCACTCATCCGCAACTCCGTGCCAGTGCCCTGCGCAAACGTCGTGTAACTGCCGACTGCGCGGCCGCCGCGGAAGGGAATGAAAACTACCCGGAACCCGTCCTGCGGCAGCGGCGCCCGATTCCATGAGCCATGAAACGCGAGAAACGCCCCGTCGGCATAAGCGGCGCCAAAGCGGTCGTTCGGTACCAACGCGAGCATCATCGGCGCCCAATGCCCGGGGAACCCGATTGCAGGCTGGGTCTTGGTGGCGCAATTGCCGACCTTGACGCCGTCGCCGCCATATTCCGGCGCCTGCACCTTGCGATGCGCAATCGGATCGTAGTAGCAGTACGGCCAGCCGTAATCGGCGCCCCGCGGGACCGGGCCGAATTCCTCGGCGGGCTTCTCGGCGTTGTCCTGGTTCGAGAAGCCCCAGTTGTCGCCCAACTGATCGCGACCGTGGATTGCCGCCCAGAGTTCTCCCGTGGAATGCTCGATCGCCATTGCTTCGGTGTTGCGCATGCCGAAGCCCCAGTGCACGCCGTCCGCCGGCGTCTGACCCGGCTTGCGGGCGTCGTACCGCCAGATTCCGGCGCGGATATCGCGCTCGGCACACGGATTGCGCCCCGGCGAGTGCGGGGCCCGGTCGCGCTCCTGACACGAATTCGTGGCCGAACCGTGATCGACGAAGATCCATGCGCCGTCTTTCGATACGGCGACGGTCTTCATGTTGTGATTGCCGGTGTCGGGCAGCCCGCTCACGATGACCGTGCCGGAATTCGCCGGCGCCAACGAACCGGGATGCCACGCGAACCGGACCACCTTGTCATTGGGCGCGAAGTAGATCGCGTCGCGCCCGAGTGCGATGCCGGTGCCGCCGCCGAAGCTCTGCCCGAAGGCGAACGTGGTGTCGGCGACGCCGTCGCCGTCACGATCCCGAAGCGCCGTGACACCGCGCCCGGACCCGGCCGTGAACAGATCGCCATTGGGCGCGACCGCGATATTGCGCACGCCGGGCCGTTTCGCGAAGACGCTGGCGCAGTAACCGGCGGGCAGTGTCAGACCGCCGTTGTGCGGATCGCAACCCCGGCGAGGGGGCGCGGGCGCCGGCGCCGGGGCGACCACGATGGCCGCGATGGTCGGAAACAACAGGAGACTCGAGCGCATCGATTCAGTGCCTCACGCCGGGGTGGGGTTCGATTCTGATCACCCTGCCATTCTCGTCATCGGTGACGTAGATGTTGCCGTCAATTGCCACGGCCACACCAGCCGGACGCAACGAACCGGGGGCGCCGCCGCTTCGCAGCATGATGCGGTAGCCGGCCACCGGCCTGCCGCTCGCGTCAAACGGGACGAACACCACAAAGTGCCCCGTCTCGGCCAGCGGCCGACGCGAGCGCGAGCCATGAAAGGCCAGATAGAGTCCCGGATGCGGCACCGTCGCCGCCGTGGCGTTGACGACCGCGATCGCCATCGGCGCCCAGTGACCCGGAAATCCCATGACCGGCTGGTTCTTCGTCGCGCAGTCGCTCTCCGGGCGGCCGGAGTATTCCGGCGCCGGCATCAGGCGGGTCGTCTCCCGGGTCCAATATCCCATGCAGTAGGGCCAGCCATAGTCGCCGCCGTCAACCAACTGCTCGAGCAATTCGGCCGGCTGGTTGGCCGAGGTCGTGTCGTCCCAACCCCATTGGGCATTGAGAAAGTCGCGGCCCTGCGTCATCCCCCAGAGTATGCCGGTCGGCGGATCGATCGCGAGGGCCTCGTCGTTGCGAAGCCCGGTCGAGAATCGGCGCATCGACCATGGCTCGCCTGCGGCCGCCGGGGGCTGGAAACGCCAGATCCCGGCACGGCGCTCGAGTTCGGCGCAGGGCCACTGCCCCGGCGAACGCGGCTTGCGATCCTCGACCTGGCAGTTGTCGGTCTGCGAACCGATCGAGACGTAGACCGCACCGTCGGTACCGACAGCGATGCCTTTCATGGTGTGTGCCGAGCCGTAGTCGCCGACGGGCAGATCGGTGGCGATCCATTGCGCGACCGTATCCGGCGCGTCGGCCTCGGCGGGCCAGCGATACCGCACCACGCCGCTGTCGGCGGCGAAGTACAGCCAGCCACCGCGCCAGGTGACGCCCGTTCCGCCCTGGCCTGGACCGAACGTGATGCGGGATTCAGCGCGGCCATCATGGTCGGCGTCGCGGAGGCGAATCAACCCGGGCGGCCCATTCAGCGCGGCGACGATCTGGCCATCGGGGTGCACAAACACCTGACGGACCGGCCCCACCGAATCGGCGAAGATGCGAGTGCAGAAGCCGTCGGGGACGACCAGCGGCGTGTAATAGCCGTCGCAATCGCGGGACTGGCCCGCGGCCGGAGCGGCGAGAAGCGCGACGACGAGGAGACGACGCATTGCGGGTATCGTCGATGGGTGCGGCTCCGCAGTCAATGGCAGGCGCCGGATCCGGAGTCGCTATCTTCGCCGCATGGCCGGCGAATACATCTTCACCATCCGCGATCTCCGCAAGGTGATTCCTCCCCAGCGGGAGATTCTCAAGGGCATCTACCTGGCGTTCTTTCCGGGTGCCAAGATCGGCGTGATCGGCGCGAACGGCTCGGGCAAGTCAACGCTGCTCCGCATCATGGCGGGAGTCGATACCGACTTCCTGGGTGATGCCAGGCCGATGACCGGTGTCCGCATCGGCTTTCTTCCGCAGGAGCCGTCGCTGGACGCGTCGAAGGATGTGCGGGCCAATGTCGAGGAGGCGCTGCAGCCGGTGCGCGATCTCCTGGCGCGATTCGAAGAAGTCAGCGCCCGCTTTGCCGAGCCGATGGGCGACGACGAGATGCAGGCGTTGCTCGACAAGCAGGCGTCGCTGCAGGAGCGGATCGACGCCGCCAACGGCTGGGAAATCGACCGCATCGTCGACGTCGCGATGGACGCCCTGCGGCTGCCGCCGGGTGACGCACCGGTGACCCGGATCTCCGGCGGCGAGCGGCGGCGAGTGGCCCTCTGCCGCCTGCTCCTCTCGAAACCCGACATGCTGCTCCTCGACGAGCCGACCAACCATCTCGACGCCGAATCGGTGGCATGGCTGGAGCGGTATCTCAAGGAGTTCCCGGGCACCGTCGTCGCGGTGACCCATGACCGCTACTTCCTCGACAACGCCGCTCAGTGGATTCTCGAACTCGATCACGGCGCCGGCGTGCCGTGGAAGGGGAATTACTCGTCGTGGCTCGAGCAGAAAGAGAAGAAGCTGGAACTCGAGGAAAAGCAGGCGTCGGCGCGGCGGCGCACGCTCGAGCGCGAACTCGAATGGGTCCGGATGTCGCCGAGGGCGCGCCAGGCGAAGAGCAAGGCGCGTCTCGCGGCGTACGAATCACTCGTGGCCGAGGAATCCAGGGCCGACGATCGCGGGCACGAAATCCTGATCCCGCCGGCGCCGCGTCTGGGCGACGACGTGGTCATTGCGAAGCAACTCCGCAAGGGATTCGGCGACCGGCTGTTGTTCGACCATCTCGACTTCGCCCTGCCGCGGGGCGGCATCGTGGGTGTGATTGGTCCCAATGGCGCGGGCAAGACCACGCTGTTCCGGAT